>DRKF01000546.1 GCA_011051915.1 Acidimicrobiales bacterium
CGTGCGATTCGACGGGATGGTGCTCGACGAGGCCGTCGCGTTCGAGCCGGCCGAGAGTGACGTAGATCTGGCCGATGTTGATGCTGGCACCGGCCACGGAGAACCGCTCGTCGTGGAGTCTCTTGAGCTCGTATCCGTGGGCGGGTCCACGGGCCAGAAGGGCCAGGAGCAGGTACTTCAACGAAGATCCTCGTCAGGTCGGTACATAACACATATATACCTAACAGTTAGGTACCTGGCAAGGGCTCTGTTCCCCCCGGTAGGTTGGCGCCCGGTACGTTGAGACGATGCGGATCAGCGTCGTGGGGTCGGCCGGCAGCGGAAAGACCACCCTGGCCCGGCAGGTCGCCCAACGGGTGGGCATCCGCCACGTGGAGTTGGATTCCCTGTTCCACCTCGAGGGCTGGACACCCAACCCCGAGTTCCGCCCACAGGTCGAGGCGGCCCTGGCCACACCTGCCTGGGTCTGTGACGGCAACTACTCGGCCGTCGCCGATCTGGTGAGGGGGAGGGCCGACACCATCGTGGTGCTGGATCTGCCCCGGTGGCGGGTGATGACCCAGATCGTGTCCCGGACGCTGGGCCGCTCACTGCTGCGGCGTGAGCTCTGGAACGGGAATCGGGAGGGCCTGGGCAACTTCCTCCGCTGGGACCCTGAACAGAACATCATCAGATGGGCCTGGACCCGCTACCACCCCGTTCGTCGCCGCTACCTCGCGGCGCGGGAGAACGGCGATTGGGATCACGCCGAAGTCGTCTGGCTGCGGTCCCATCGGGAGGCCGGCAGATGGCTCGACTCCCTCCAGCCCCCCGAACCGCCGGGTCCGGGCGGGGAGTGAGACCGGCGGATCAGCCGAAAGCCCAGCCCTCACCGCTCCGGTACTGGGACAGCACCGTCTTGGCCATGAGGATCCGGTGCACCTCGTCGGGTCCGTCGGCCAGACGAAGCGACCGGGCCCCGTGGTACATGGCCACGAAGGGCAGGTCGCTGGTCACCCCGGCCGCCCCCCACACCTGGATCGCCCGGTCGACCACCCGGTGGAAGGCCGAGGGTACGAACACCTTGATCGAGGAGATGTCGGTGCGGGCGTTCTCCCCCGCCGCCATCTTCTCGGCGCAGTTGATGGTCATCAGCCGGGCGGCCTGGATGTCCATGTAGGAGTCGGCGATGAACCCCTGGATCATCTGCTTGGTCTCCAGCAGACCACCGTGGACCTCCCGCTCCATGGACCTCTCCACCATCAGGTCGAACGCCCGCCACATGGCGCCCACCGAGTTCATGCAGTGGTACACACGTCCTGCGCCCAGCCGTTCCTGGGCAGCGGCGTGACCGGTGCCGGTGGCACCCAGCTGGTTCTCGAGGGGCACCCGCACGTTCTCGTAGCTGATCTCGCAGTGGTCGCTGGCACGCCCCCACACGTTGATCCCCCGCAGGATGTTCACCCCCGGGGTGTCCGAGGGCACGATTATCTGGGTCATCTTCCCGTTGCGTTCAGCCGGACCGTCAGGGTCGTCGGTACGGCACATCACGATGAAGAAGTCGGCCTTCAGCCCGTTCGATGTGAACCACTTGTGGCCGTTGATGACCCACTCGTCGCCCTCGCGGCGGGCCGTGGTCCGCAATGACCGGGGGTCGGATCCGGGCTGGTCGGGCTCGGTCATGGAGAAGCCCGACTCCATCTCCCCGTCGATCAGGGGAATCAACCACTTCTGCTTCTGTTCCTCGGTGCCGTACTTCACGAGGATCTTCTGGTTACCGGAGTTGGGGGCCACCACGCCGAACAACCGGGCCGCCCCGGCGTAGGCCAGGATCTCGTTCATGTAGGCCAGCTCGAGAAAGTCCAGACCGGCCCCGCCGTACTCCGCCGGCAGATGTGGGGCCCACAGCCCGGCCTGGCGGACCTTCTCCTTGATGCGGTCCCTGAGTTCTCGAACCGCCTGGCGGTCCTCGTCACGGGTGAGCTCTCCGGCCTGTTGACGCCACAGCAGGTTCTCGTGGGGGAGGATCTCGTCGTTGACGATCTGGGCCGTCAACTGCCGAATGACGTTGATCCTGTCCGACACACTGGGGATGGGCTTCACGTTCATCTTCACGGCGGCCTCGATTCGCAGACGGATCCCGAGTCTCTCCGACCCTGCCGTCGGGAGCCAACCCGGCCTGACCCCTTGTCATAGTCTGACCGGGTCCACGAGCCGGAGGAGGCACCGATGATCGCTCGGATCTGGAGAGGTGAGGTTCCACTCGACCGCTCCGAGGAGTACCTCACCCGAATGCGGGAGGTGGCCCTGCCCGACTACCGATCCACCGAGGGCAACCGCGGGGCCTACGTACTGCACCGCGAGCACGAGGATCGGGCCGAATTCCTGATGCTCACGTTCTGGGAGTCACTCGAGTCCATCAAGGCCTTCGCCGGTGACGACGTGGAGGTCGCCAAGTACTACGACTTCGACGCCGAGGTCCTCCTGGAGATGGTCCCCAACGCCGACCACTTCGATCTCTACGACGACTGAGGACGGGCGGACACCGGCGACATCGGACGGTCCCGTCCCCATGGCCCGCCAGTATTTTAGTTGACACTTACGTTAGATATGTCTTAACTATCTTCATGGACGCCGTCCTGAAGGCCATCGCCGAACCCCGCCGTCGTCAGATCCTCCGTCTGGTCGGCGAACGCGAAATGGCGGCAGGCGAGATCGCGGACCACTTCGACATCACCCGCCCGGCGATCTCCCAGCACCTGAAGATCCTGCGGGAGGCCCACCTGGTCACCGAGCGACGCGAAGGTACCCGCCGCCTGTACCGGGCCGAACCCGAGACCCTGGCCGAGCTCCGCACCTTTGTGGAGGAGTTCTGGACACCGGGCCTGCAACGTCTGCGCGACCTCGCCGAGGCCACCGAGACCGCCGCGAGCACACGGGCGGCAACCGAAGACGACAAGGAGACACCATGAACAGCATCGTCCTCGAGGTTCGGGTCGACGCCCGACCCGAGACCATCTTCCCCCTGCTCACCGACCCGAACCGGATCACCAGCTGGATCGGCACCGAGGCATCCCTCGACCCTCGCCCGGGCGGGGTCTTCGACCTGCTGATCGGGGGCGAGCATCGGGCCCGGGGCCGGTTCGTCGAGGTGGTCGAACCCGAGTACGTGGTCTTCACCTTCGGTTGGGACGGACCCGACAACCCGATCCGTCCCGGCTCCACCACGGTGAGGATCGAACTGCTCCCCGAGGACGACAAGACCCTCGTCCGGCTGACCCACAGCGGACTCCCCGACGCCGAAGCCGGCGAACAGCACACCGCCGGGTGGGAGCACTACCTGGTTCGACTCGGGGACACCACGTCCGGTAAGTGGGTTGGACCCGACACGGGTCCGGGCGGAAGCTGATCCTGTTCCGGGTCAGTCGGGTGTCCGCTGGACCTCGGGCCAGGTCCAGGCGTAGTGGCAGATACCTCCCAGCAGGGCGATCTCGATCACACTGCCGACGATGTAGTAGTTCCATTCACCGATGGCGCCCCCGAGAATCGTCAGCCCGTAGAACCCCGCCAGGATGAGGCTCACCATCCGGTTCACAGCGGGCGGCAGGACCAGAGAGACGAACACCATCAGGCTCGGTAGGACGATGTAGAGGGTGGTCAGAAGCAGGAAGGTCTGGCCGATGTCGAAACCGCCGATCCGTCCCGATTCGACATCAGCCCGGAAGTCGGGGCGGTAGAGGGAGAACAGGTCCACGTAGGCGAACACGAACAACATCGAGACCCACAGAGCCGACAGCTTCAACCGGGTGCTCACCGGCTCGTCCTGATACGAGCGCCTAGCCGAACGACTCACGATCGCTCCTCTCATTCAGCTACGGCTCGTAGCGTAATTGAGGCTGCCATGCAGTGACAAGTGCTACTGAGTATTCGGGTTCCGCTACGCTCCGTTGTGTCATGGCCCGACCGCGAAGCAGCACCGCACAGGCGAAGATGCTCGACGCCGTCCGCGAGATCATCGTCGAGCGGGGAGTCGCCAACTGCTCCGTCGAAGCCGTGGCGGCCCGCTCGGGAGTCGCCAAGACCACGATCTATCGACACTTCGGCCGCCTGGACGACCTGGTGTTCGCCGCTGTGGCCCGGGATGTCTCCAACACCGTTTCGCCCGACACCGGAACCCTGCGAGGCGACCTGATCGAGATCCAACGCCACTACGTCGAGGTGGCTCGGTCGGCCACCGTTCGGGAGCTGTTCCTGTGGATGGCCGGCCGGGCGGCCGCCGATCCGTCCCTCGCCGAGCTGTTCCGTCGGGTGCGAATCCAGCCTCGGGGGCCGACCATGATCGCCCTGAAGCGGGCGATCGCCAGAGGCGAATTGGATCCGTCGACCGATCTGGACATGGCCATGCACATGATTCAGGGGCCCTTCATCTCCATGAGGATCATCGACAACGCCGACATCGACTCCGACGAGATCGAGACCATGGTGGACATGGCCGTCAGGGCCCTGACCGGTTGATCCCGTCGGGCGCGGAATCGGATGGGCATCCCGCGGTGGTAGTGGCCCACCGGGTTGATACCGTCGGGTTCGGAGCATGGTGCATGTGTGCGCCGCTTCCCTTCAGTGTCTTCGCGGATGCAACTCGAGGGGGTCGGGCGTGGAATCCCTCAAACGAACGACACCGGTCCTCCCTCTGCTGCTCGTGGTCGTGGGTCTCGCCCTGCTCGCCGGCGGACAGGCCGGTGCCGAAGCCGAGGGGGCGGCCCCGGGATCGGCCCGATCCTCCGCCGGCCTGCTGGCCACCGGCACCGACCACTCCTGTGCCCTCTCGCCCGATCACGAGATCCGTTGCTGGGGGTTCGGGGCCCAGGGCCAGCTCGGCCAGGGCAACCCGACGAACATCGGCGACGAACCCGGCGAGATGGGCGACAACCTCCCCCCCGTCGACCTCGGCACCGGCCGCGTTCCCGTCAGCGTCTCGGCCGCCTACGGCACCACCTGCGCGATCCTCGAGGACGGCGACCTCAAGTGCTGGGGAGCCAATGACATGGGCCAGCTCGGCCAGGGACACACCGACAACATCGGCGACGAACCCGGCGAGATGGGCGACAACCTCCCCCCCGTCGACCTGGGCACCGGCCGCACCGCCACGGCGGTGGCGACCAGCGGCGGACACACCTGCGCCCTGCTCGACGACGGCACCGTCAAATGCTGGGGATTCGGCAGCCTGGGC
>DRKF01000547.1 GCA_011051915.1 Acidimicrobiales bacterium
GGAGGTTGTCCTGGGGGTCGGACACGTTGCCCACGATGTTGACCCAGCGCTGGGTCGTCCCCGGTGACCCGAAGGTCTGCTGGGGTCCGTAGAACACCTCGATGACCGGGGCCGTGGCCGAGCCGCTGGTCTTGAAGGCGACGTCCTTGGTGTCGGTCAGACCGGCGGTGTCGGTGACGTTCAGGCGCAGGGTCAGATTCGTGTCGGCGGGTAGGCCGGTGATGGTGCCGCCGTGGAAGGCGACGGGGATGGTCGAGGTGACGACCGAGCCGTGGGACAGGACCTGGGCCGTCCCGGTGGCCGGTTCGGAGACCTCGAAGTTGAAGGTGACGGCGGTGTTGGAGACCGCCAGGCTCTCATTGGAGATCGACGGGTTGGTCACGTCGGACTCGGTCTGGGAGGGAAGGGAGTCGGGCGCCACGAAGGGTCCGAAGTAGTCGACCAGGGCCGAGTAGGCCGGAACCGCCTGACCCGACGCCGGACGGGCGTTGCCACCGAAGACCCCGACGTTGGTGATGGTCATGGCCTTGGTGAGGCTGCCGCAGCTGGTGTAGCTGCCGGCCAGCCCGGTCTCCGACACGAAGGCCTCGAACGTGTTGCCGGTGCGCACCACCCGCAGGAACGCCGCCGAGCCGGTGCTGACGGCGACGTCGAACGCCACGTGGTCGGCCGAGTTCGACGAGGTGGGTTCGCCACCGAGGCAGCGCATCTGGGTTCCGTCGTGGTGCACGTCGAAGCGGAGGAAGTTGTTGGAGGCGTCGGAGATGATGATGCCCTGGAGCTGGAATCTCTCCACCGGAGTGGAGTCGAAGGCCGCCACCAGGTCGAGATCACCGGCGTCGGTCACCGCCTGGGACAGTGTCGGGGCGTGGTTGCCGTCCACCCAGGGCTCGTACTCGCCCGCTCCTCCCGGTGCATTGAGGGCGGCGGCCGTACCGGTGTAGGAGAAGGAACTCCCTCCCAGGGGGCTGGGGACCTCGGTGAACGTCCCCCCGTTGGTGGTCGAGGAGAAGGTGTCCCCGGTGACCGCGGTGGCGGCCCCGGCCGGGGAGGCCGGAAGCACCAACAGGGCGGCCATGACGACCAGGGCCATGAATGCCGAGAACGAACGGCGGGCGGGCCGGAACTGGGGGCGAGATCTACTCACGGCGGGAAACTCCTGAGGTCGAATGGCATCCGAAATAACCACGGACAGTGGTCAAAGCTATTGCCATGTCACTGAAAGTGTCAAGGCCGGGTACCACCTTGCCGATGTTGCCCGCCCGGCGGCGCCACCCTAGTACCCGACAACCCGCCGCGGACAGCGCGCCACGACTACTTTCCGCGATCGGACCCCGGAGCGCCGATCGGTGGGAACACCCCGAGGTCGGCTCAGTTGGCCAGATCGACGATGACCCCGCCCGAGGTCTGCCCGGCGATCGAGCCCAGGAAGACGGCGTCACCGAACCCGAAGACCCCACCGTCGGCAGCCACCAGCCAGTAACCGTTGCCACTGTTGGTGGCGACCATGCCGACTATCGGGGAGTTCAGGGACTGACCCGGTGCGAGGACACCGGGTATCGAACCGTGGAAGGCGGCGTCACCGAAGGTGAAGATGCCCCCGTCGGAAGCCACCAGCCAGTAGCCCTCCCCCGTGGCGGTGGCCGCCATGCCCACCACCGGTGCCGCCAGCTGGTCGAAGGGCACGATGGCGGGCAGGGAGCCCTGGAAGCGGGTCTGGGTGCCGTAGGTGAAGATCCCGCCGTCGCGGGCCACGAACCAGTACCCGTCACCCACCGGGTTGGCGGCCATGGCCACCACCGGCTGGTCGAGCACGATGTCACCGGTGGATCCTCGGAAGGCGGCGTCACCGAAGGTGAAGATGCCCCCGTCGGAACCGAGCAGGAAGTATCCGTTGCCGGTGGAGGTGGCGGCCATGTCGACTATCGGGAAGGCGGGGACGATTCCCAGTCCGGGCAGGTCGCCGATCACGGGAGCATCTCCGAAGGCCGAGACCGCGCCGTTCTGCTGGGCCAACCAGTAGCCCATGCGGGTGTGGTCGGCCTCGATCGCCGCCAGGGGGGAGGTGGCGGTCAGGGCCGTGATGTCGGCCAGCACGGGTACGTCCCCGAAGGCGTACACCTCACCGTTGGAGTTGGCCACCCAGTACCCGCTGGGCGTAACGACCTCGTTCACCGTGACGGTCACCTGATCCTGGTCGGTCATGGAACCGTCGTCGGCGGTCAGGGAGAGGACATAGGTACCGGCCTCGGAGAACACCGCGCTGGTGGTCGGGGAGGCCGGGTCGGCGAAGGTCACCTCACCGGGGCCCGAGACCAGGGACCAGGTGGTGGTCAACGGGCCGGGTCTGCCGTCGTCGGACACCGACCCCGATATCGCCGCCGACTGCCCGAACTCCACCGTCACTCCGGCTCCCGCCGACACCGTGGGGGCCTCGTTGACCATCAGGTCCAGGCTGGTCACCGCGCTGGGGTCCTTGCCCGTCTCGTAGGCCACGGCCTTGACCGTGGAGTCCGCCGCCAGGGTGAACGGGCCGGAGTAGGTGGGACTCAGCGGAGTCGGCGTCGAACCGTCGGTGGTGTAGTGGATGACGGCCTCGGCCGATCCGGCCGTGATCGAGACCTGCTGGTCGGAGTCGATGTAGGGACCCGGGGGGGCCACCTGGGGAGCGGCGGCGGCCGTCGCCCCCGCCGGGGTGACGATCAGATCGCCGAACACCGCGTCGACCTCGTGTGAGACCAGCAGCACCGATCCCGACTGCGGCTCGTCGTCCCCCGAACCGGCTACGAACTCGGCCATCCAACCGGTTGGTTCGCTCTGGCCGGCGGGCCAGATCCGTACCTGATAGGTCGAGTTCGCACCCGACGTGGTGACCCGGGCCCGGATCAGGTACTCCACCCCCACCTGGACGCTGAAGGTGGAATCGACATCGGCGACACCGGTCCGGTGATCGAGCGCCTCCGCACCCTCGGTGCCGCCGACCGGCCGGTGCCACCACAGGATCGAACCGAAGGGGGTCGGGTCCACGCCGTCGGGCAGGAAACCCTGGAGCGGTTGGCTGCCGGGAGTGACCGTGTTGTTGTGGCCGTTCCATCTCATGATCACGCCGATCCCCGGCCCGTAGGAGGGAGCGGTGTCGGCATCGGGATCGATCGCCGAGATGGTGAACGGAACCAGAACCTCGTAGTCGGTCCACGACGTGTCTCCCACCGCCAGCAGGCGGTCATAGCCGCTGACCACGTTCCTCACCTGGAGGCCGTCGGAGGTGAGCGACCAGTTGCCGTCCACCACCTGGGCTGCGGTGGTTAGGTCGGCGACCCCCGACCAGCTCACGCCGTAGGGCAGGGTCCAGTCCACTCCCGGGGTCCAGTTGACCTGAACCGCGGTCGTGGTGACGTCGGCGGTGGAGTCGGTGGCCCTGATCTCCACGGTGTTGGCTCCCGACTGCAGGTCCGCGGTGGCCAGGTCCACGTTGAAGTCCCCGTCGGCGACCAGGCGCCGGCCGTTGGCACCGATACCCATCGGAACCCACGCCCCGCCGTTCAGGCGGTACTCCAGGGTCGACAGTCCCTGAGGGTCGCTGGCGTTGCCCAGGATGTTCACCCACCGTTGGGGTTCGCCCAGGGCGCCGAACGACTGTTGACCGCTGTAGAAGAACTGGAACAGGGTCTCCCCGCTGCCGGCGGGCTGGGTGCCGCTGGTGGTCGTGGTCGCCGACCCGTTCGAGTTGAGGTCGACGGCGTTGATCCGCAGCGAGTAGCTCGTGTCGGGTTGAAGACCCCCGATGGTGACCGAGTGGGCCAGATGCAGGCTCGGGCTGTCGACGGTGCCCTCTCCGTAGCTGCCCCCCTGGCCGTAGTCGACGGAGCCGGTGGTGGGCTCAGATGTCGTCCACGAGACGACCATGCCGGTGGCCGAGGGAACTACCGACACATCGGCGATGTCGGGGGCGACGACGTCGGAATCGGCCTGGGCGGGGATCGGCAGGGCGCCGAAGTAGTCGACCGCGGCGTGGTAGTCGGGAGCGTTCTGTCCCGTTCCGGCCACGGCGTTGCCTCCGTAGGGCCCGAGTCGGGACACGGTGAAGGCCTGGGTGAACGAAGACCCCCGCTGGGTCCAGGCCACCCCGTCGGCGGAGGTGAACAGACTCCACGTGTCGCCCACCCGGGTGACCCGAACGAAGTTGCCGTCGGTCACGGGAATGGCCGTGGCGGCGACCCTGGTGGTGACCGAACCGCCGTCCACGTAGGCGGCGAAGGCGCTGAGCTGGGACCCGTCGTGGAACACATCGAAGCGCAGGAACCGACCGGCGGCGTCCTCAACCACCACACCCTGGAGCTGGTACCTGCTCTCGGGCCGGGTGTCGAAGGCCGCCACCACGTTCAGATCCACGTCGCTGACCGGTTGAAACAGGGCCGCGGCCCGGTTTCCCGAGGTCCACGGTTCGTGGGAGACACCCGACTCGGGGACCGACAGCACCGCCTGGGCCCCGGTCCAGGTGAAGGTGGAGTCCCCGAGGGGATCACTCTGTGTCCACA
>DRKF01000548.1 GCA_011051915.1 Acidimicrobiales bacterium
CGCGCCCGACGACGACACCGTTCTGGACGTGTGCGACGCCATAGATGGGGCGAGCATCGCCGGGTTCCAGTTCTCGCTCCAATCCACTCGCGGCGACGGGCGGCACTGGACCATGTAGGTCCGACACCCCCAGCTCGGCCGGCCCGATGTCGCGGCATCGGTGGAGTTCGCACGACGGCCCCTAGTCCTCCCGCCCGAGCACCTCGGCTTCGTTGAACTGTCTGTGCACCGTGTATATGAGATCGGGCTGCCGGAGCTTCCCGTAATCGCCGAGGCGGAGGCGTGCGCGGAGAAGCTGGCGCGCTACCGACGCGTCGCGCTCGGCCGCGATGTCTATGACCTCGCACAGTTCGCTGCCAGAGCGATGGATGAAGCTCTCGTTCGACGGCTGTGGGTCCTCAAGGTGTGGGGCGATGTTGTCGACGATGGCCGCGGCGACAAGCCGGCTGACCCCGCGGACATTCTCGAGCCCAGATCCGAGAGCGACTTCGCCCCTGACTCGATCGGGAAGCTGACCCAACCGGTCGATCTCGAAGGGTGGGAGAGGGTCGTCCGGGAGCGCTTCGAGTTCCTGGCTGCCCTCGACGACGATGAGCGGCGCTGGGCTGCCTGCGACCCACGCCACCGCCACGAGATCGAAACCACGATAGACGCCGGCGGATTCGTGTAGAGGTCGGGTGGCGACTTGTTTCGATCGCCGACTTGTTTGATGCAAGCAAGTGCTGTCCACAGGCAAGACTTCTGACGGACCTTCCAACGGACGGTCCGTCAGACGCTGTTGTCCGCAGGCACGGACCCACTCGACGATGTCGCAAGACCCCAGTTGGACAGATCTGTTGGGCACGAATCGGTAGTCGCTTACATGGGCATTGACGAACTCACGACCCTACGCTCTGGACCCGGCGGGCCGAGGCCGATCTCTCCCCCTGCTCGGCGTAGAACGACAGGACCTGCAGTTCCAGGGCCATGTCCACTTGGCGGACCGCCACCCCCTCGGGAACACTGAGGACCACGGGGGCGAAGTTCAGGATGCTGTGGGCCCCGGCGGCCACGAAACGGTCGACCACCTCCTGGGCCACGGCGGCGGGTGTGGCCACCACCACTATGGCCCCGGGGTTCTGGTCCATGACCTCGGGAACCCGGTCGGGCCCCACCACCGGGACCCCGCCCAGCTCACTGCCGACCTTCTCGGGATCGACGTCGACCATGGCGCAGATGCGACAACCCTTCTGGGCGAAACCGGGATAGTTGGCCAGGGCCTGACCCAGGTGCCCCGCACCGGCGATGACGATTCCCCGGTCGCCGGTGAGACCCAGCTCCCGACTGGTCTGGAAGATGAGGTACCTCACCTCGTAGCCGACCCCGCGCACCCCGTAGGAGCCCAGGTAGCTGAGGTCCTTGCGTACCTTGGCCGCGTTCACCCCGCTCAGCTCGGCCAGCCGATTGGACGAGACGGTCTTGACCCCCATCTCGGCCAGCTCCCTGAGACTGCGCAGGTAGATCGGAAGCCGGGCGACGGTCGCCTCTGGAACCGGGGTACTCATCGTGGTTCGAGGCTACCCCCGTTTCACCAGTTCACGAGATCGGCCCGGGTCCGGTGGGGGTCACAGCAGGATGACGAACTGCACGATCCCCGCCAACAGGATCGCCAGGACCAGCAGGGCCAGAACCAGAGACGTCGCCGGCCTCACCGGAGACCACCCCGGGACAGGATCGGTAGGGAGCTGCTCATGTCCCGACACGCTAGTGCGGCGCCTCGGAGGCGGGTCACTCGGCCTCGGACAAGGTGACCTCGTCACCCACGTTCAGACCCATCTCGGCGGCGGCGGACCGGCGGGCGGCGGACAGCGAGAGCATGCCGTGGGCGTCGATCACCAGACCCACCCTCCCCTCGGGCAGTTCGTCATAGGTCGTGGCCAGGTCCAGGGTGCGGGTGGAGTCGTGGAAGCGGGCCACGACCGGCCGACCCAGGTGGGCCAGGGTGTCGGCGTCCACGTTGAGCTGGGCGTTGCCGAAGTGATCCACCCAGAGCACCTCGGCCACCACCGATCCGTCCTCGATCCTGGGGATGGGGACCAGGGCGGGTACCAGACCGGCGGGGTCGATGGCGGGACCCAGCTCGGAGAGGTCGGTGCCCACACTGAGCTGGGCGGCGGCCGGAGCGAGGACGTCCCGGGCCACGAAGGTGGATCCGGGGGACTCCAGGCGAAACTCCTCGGCGGTGATCTCGACCGCCCGTCCGGCGCCACCGACGAGGGCGACGGCGGGGGCCAGCAGGCCGTTGTCGGGACCCACGAACACCCCCGCCCCGTCCCCGACCTCGACGGCGATGGATCGGTCGCGGGGTCCCCCTCCCGGATCCACCGAGGCCAGCAGCACGCCCGGTACCAGGTAGGGGAGGGCCCGTACCAGGGCCAGGGAACCGGCCCTCACGTCGAAGGGCGGGATCCCGTGGGTGAGGTCGATGATCCGGGCGGCGGGGGCCAGCTCGCCGATCACGGAGTGCACCACCCCGACCGACTCGTCTTCGAGCCCGAAATCGGAGAGGAAGGTGACGGTGTCGTAGGGCGCGGTCATCGCAGGGACGGTATCGCCTGCGGCCCCTCGACGGTCACCGTGAACGGGATCCAGCCACCGGACGAGTGACTCCCCCGGGCGGGAACGGCGAACTCAGCCAACCGTGGTCCCCGGCGCGGAAACGGCGAACTCAGCCAACCGTGGTCCCCGGCGCGGAAACGGCGAACTCAGCCACGGGACGAGTGACTCCCCGGGCGAACTCAGCCGACGGTGATCCCCTGGGCGGCGAGGAACCGGTCCAGGGCCGCCTCGGGAACGCGATAGCTGCGTCCCACCCTCACGGCCTGCATCTCACCGGAGTGGATCAGGCGGTAGACGGTCATGGTCGACACCCTCAGCTCGGTGGCCACCTCGGCCACCGTCAGGAACCTCGGTCGCTTCGTCCGGTCGTCGTTCATGGGGGCACCAGTCGGTGGGGTCACGGGCAGTCGCCTCCCCATCGGCAGTCACGCCCCCACGTTCAAGGTTCTGCCGCCGCATCCGGACGGAGCCGCCACCCTCCGGGGTCGGATCAACCGGCGCCCGACTTCCGGCTCACAGACGCCCGAACCCGAGGCCCACCCTCCGGGGTCGGATCAGCCGGCGCCCAGCTCCCTGCTCCGTTCGGCGGCCACGGACACACACCTCAACAGGGCGGCCCTGACCCCCCGGTCCTCCAGCACCTGCAACCCGGCGGCGGTGGTACCCCCCGGCGACGTCACGTCGGCCCGCAGTGCCGCGGGATCACGGTCGGAGGAGGTGAGCAGGGTCGCCGCCCCCAGCAGGGTCTGGGCGGCCAGAACACCGGCCACGTCCCGGGTGAGACCGTTGAGCACCCCGGCCTCGACGAGGGCCTCCGCCATCAGGAACACGTAGGCCGGACCCGATCCCGAGAGACCGGTCACGGCATCGAGATCGGATTCGGCCACCCGGACCACCACCCCTACCGTCTCCAGCAGCCCCTGGGCCCAGTCCAGGTCGTCGGGGCCCGCCGTGGCTCCCGGGGAGATCGCCGAGGCACCCTCACCGACCAGGGCCGGGGTGTTGGGCATGGCCCGGACCACGACCACGTCGGGACCGGCGGCGTCCTGCACCGCGGTGGTGGTCACACCGGCGGCGATGCTGAGTATCCGTCGAACCCCGGCCTCGGCCAATGCACTGACCGCGTCCCGCACGTGCTGGGGCTTGACGGCGATGATGGCGTCGCGGCAGGCGACCGGCTCGGGCGAGACGGCCACCCCGTAGGCGGAGGCCAGTTCCTCCCGCCGGGCGGCCACCGGCTCACACACCGAGATACGGGAGCGATCGCTCGACCCGGGATCACCCCCGGCCAGGATTCCCCCCAGCAGGGCCTCACCCATCCGACCGCCGCCGACAATTTGAAGCTCGACCATGTCGGGGAGGGTAACGCCCCGTCCTCCGGCGGTGGGCGGTAGGGGCCGTTTCACGCCCGGCCGTTCACCCCTCGCCCCTCCCCCTCGTACCGACAGGGCCTCCCGTGGGGGTGGAGGCCCGGCCCGACGACTGAACTTCCCCGATCCGGTCGTCGGCCCGGGCCTCGGGGTCATTCTGCCCCCGTCCGACAACCAAAAGCAAGGAAAATCATTGAAAGTGCATGAAAGGGCCTACCCCGGGGCCCCGCTCACCAGGTTCCGTGGCTCAGAGCGGCCCGGAAGTACCTCTCGACGGTCGCCACCACCAGACCGATCACCTCGTCCACCGCCCCGGCATCGAGACCCCGGGAGGGGCGCTCACCCCTCACGAAGATCGCCTCCTCGTCCCCCACACCGAAGTGGAGGCCCCACAGACGACCGTTGAGCTCCATGAGGAACCTCATCAGCGACTCCATCCCCTGGCGGGGCGGGGGCAGGAACCAGGCCTCGAACCTCAGGTGCCGCTGGCCGAGGATGAACCAGATGGCCACGTAGTCGCGCTCCTCCCCCGCCACCCTCACGTACCAACGGGAGGGGTCGGCGCCGTCGCGTCCGGTCTCCAGCACGGCGGAATCCGGCCCGGTGAGGTCGTTCAGCCAACCGTCGAAACTCTCCCGCAGCCGGTCCAGTTCGTCGGCGTCGAGCGGTCGATCGGCCACGGTCAGGCGCAGCTCACCGGGGCCCGGGAGGTGATCCGGTGCAGAACCTCGTCGAGATCGGCCGCCGCCCGCGACCAGGTGTACCCCGTCGCCTTGGTGGCGGCGGCACCACCCATGGCCATGGCCATCAGCTCGTTGCCGATCAGGGCGTCCAGATGGTCCCCGAACACGGCCGCGGTCCGTTCCCGGGCCAGGAACCCGGTGAGGGAATGGTCGACCAGGTCGATCAGACCGCCCACCTCGGTGGCCACCACGGGAGTTCCGCAGGCCGAGGCCTCCAGGGCGACCAGACCGAAGGACTCCGAACGACTCGGCACCAGGCACACGTCGGCGGCCCGGTAGAAACCCGACAGCAGGTGGTGGGGCTGGGGCTCGAACCAGTGGATCCGGTCGGCCACCCCGGTCTCGGCGGCCAGCTTGCGCACCCCGGCCAGGTGATCGAGACCCTCGACCCCCGAGGGTCCCCCGACCACCGCCATCTGGAGGTTCGGGTGCCGCGAGCGGGCCAGGGCCCCCACGGCGACGTCGAGACCCTTGAGAGGCTGAATCCGTCCGACGAACAGGGCCAGGGGCCCCTCGGGCAACCCCAGGGCCTGACGGGCGGCCCACCTCTGGCCCGGGGAGAAGATCGCATGATCGACACCGGGAGCCACCATGGCCACCCGGGAGGGGCTGAGATCGTAGTAGCGGCCCAGCTGGGCGGCCTCCTCCCGACACGAGGCCAGCACCGTGTCGGCGCATGACATCGTCCGGTCCTCGGAGATCAGCCGCTCGGCGGACTCGGGGTCACCGTTGGCCTCCTTGACCCGGGCCAGGGTGTGGAAGGTCACCACCAGGGGCAGATCGAGCTCGTGCTTGAGCCGGTGTCCCACCTCGGCGGACAGCCAGTAGTGGGCGTGAATGGCCTCCACGGGCGACCGCCGCAGGGCCTCACCCAGCCTCGAGGTGAACTCGTCGAGAATCGAGGGGAGGCGTTCCTTGGGGAGATCGTGGGCCCCGGCGTCGAGGTGGAACAGCCGGAAACCGGGCTCCACCAGCACCTCGTCGGGCTGGTCGGGGCTGGTGCGGCGGGTGTAGACGTCGCAGCGCACACCCCGGTGGGCCAGCGAAGTGACCAACTCCCGGACGTACACGTTCATCCCACCCCCGTCACCCGTACCCGGCTGGGCCAGCGGCGAGGTGTGGAGTGAGATTACGGCCAGGGAGCGCACGACCCGATCAACATACCAACGACCGATTCAATTCCCCAGTGGAGAGGTCGGATTTCAGCCGGCGGCGACCTTCTCGTACCGACAGCCGATCTCCCGGTTCAGGCGGTCGATCCGCTCGTGCAGCAGGCTGCGTTGCACCGACACCTTGACCTCCACGTTCTGGAGTTTCACGGCCATGTCGGTGAGCTCCTCACGGTTCAGATCACCCATGGCCACGATCCGGGCCGGGGGCACCGCGGCATCGACCTCCGCCAGGTAGGCGGGATCGGGGTCCACGGGGGGAATCTCGCCGCCCAGACCACCGGGCTCCCCCATGGCCAGGATCTCGGGCAGCCGACGCACCATCTCCGCCAGATCCGTGCCCCGGCCTCGCCGGCGTCGCTCCGAGAGCTCGGCCGAGACGAGATCCAGGCGACTCTGGGCCACCCGGCGGCAGTAGGAGATCTGACCCTCCACGTCCAACAGCAGGCTGCGGCGCTGCCGCAGGACCTCCAGGGACACCGACTCCAGGTCGGCCACGAACTCGGGTCCGAGACATCGGTCCAGATCGGGATGGGCCATGGGAACTCCTGGTGTCGGCTACGGCGGTGCTCTCCTTGTCGGAGCCGGGGCACGGGACCTTGAGAACCTCCCCGGGAGCGGGCCCCAACACGCCGGGCGGGATCTCGAGTGTCTCAGCAGAGGTGGGCCTCAGAGGGTGTTGAGATATCCCCACACCAGGAACGTCCACACCGGGCCGGCGGCGATGAGGGAGTCGAGGCGCCTCAGGGCCGGGCCGGGACCCAGGGCCGCCGGGGTGCTCAGGGACCCCAGAACCTCACCGAGCGGAGCCAGGACCATGGTCGCGACGGAGTACCGGACGAGGGTGTCGACGTCCATAGGTGGGACCCCCACGACCACCAGGGCGCCGGTGACCACCACCATCCCGACCACACCGGCGAGGGGACCCTCCCAGGCGTGGATGGCGCTCATACCCACCAGGTGGTGTCCGGCGTCGTAGATACCCAGCAGGCACAGCAGCGAGAACACCGCCCCCGCCCCCTCGGCCCGGTCGGCCAGCAGGGCGAGGGGAACCGCGGCGGCCACCGCCGGCAGCCAGCTCTGCACCAGCAGCCCGGCCGAGGCCACGAGGGGGTCGCCGGGGTCGTTCGGACCCCGCCCGCTCTGCAGCCCCACCGGGGCCAGCAGAGACACGACCACCGCGGCGAGCGTCGCCGCCCCCGCCCCGGCGGGACCGATGGTCGACGCCAGCACCACCGCGATGGTGATCATGGCCGCCACGGCGGGCTCGACGTCCTCGCCGGCATCGGCCCAGGCCCGAGCCGTCTGCCAGGCGGCCATACCCCCCAGAACGGCCAGCACCAGGACCAGGAGCTGTGGATCCACCCAGAGAACCGCCATCTCCAGGGCGAACCAGCCCGGACCCCAGAGCAACGCCCGGCCGCTGACCACCGGGGCCGGGATCCACAGACCTACCGGTCTCACGCCCCTCCGGATACCGGGGGAAGGACCGCCACCTCGTCGAACTCGGCCACCGCCGCCCCGCGGTCGGTGTCCGACCCGTTCAACCAGACCCGGCTGATCTCGAGAACAGCGCCGAAGTCGGGACCGTATCTCTCACAGGCGGCGTCGAGGACATCGCCGACGGTCTCGGCCTCGAAGACGTCACGCCGCGTTCCCGCCGCATCGCGGGCCGATGCGAACAGTCTCAGAACCGCCATGGGAAACACCTCCGGACCGGGGCCCGAATCGGAAATGGGTACGGGAAACCCCGTCCGGACCCAGAATGTAGCGGCGGAACCCGGCATCGGTACGCTGGGTGACCGCGCCGACGGCCGAGAGTCGGTCCCCCGGGGATCCACAGACCACCGAATCCATGGACCCCTCCACCATCCATGAGCCCCTCCACCCCCGGGCCCCGACCGGAGCACCACCTGAAGTGTCACCCGTACCCCCGGACCACCGCACCGACCGCCAACCCCCGGGCCCCGACCGGAGCACCACCTGAAGTGTCACCCGTACCCCTGCTGCTGATACGCCACGGTGAATCGACCTGGAACGCCGCCCGCCGGTGGCAGGGGCACGCCGACCCGCCCCTGTCGGAGCAGGGCCGCGACCAGGCCCGTCGGGCCGGGGTCCGCCTGCTCGCCGCCCAGGAGGTCCCCACCATAGGAACACTGTGGTCCTCCGATCTGCGACGGGCCCGCGAGACGGCACGGATCATCGCCGCCGAGTTGGGCCTCGAGCCCCGAGTCCACCCCGGCGTCAGGGAGCGCACCGCCGGCCCCTGGGAGGGACTCACCCGCGAGGAGATCGACGCCGGTTGGCCCGACTACCTGGAGCGGCGACGGCGCCCCGAGGGCTTCGAATCCGATGCCGATCTGGCCGAACGGGTGGTTCCGGCCCTGACGGAGATCGCCAGGCTCGTGGCCGCGGAGGATTCCGGCGTGCCCGCCATCGTCACCCACGGAGGGGTGATCGGGGTGGTGGACCGGCTGGCCGGGAGCGAACGCCGACGGTTTCCCAATCTGGTCGCGGTGCGCTTCGACCTGGACCCCGTCACCGGCGAGATCACCGGCGGTCCCCTACTGGACCTCGCCGCCCCCAGCTGAGCGGACCCTCTCCTCGCGCCATCTCGCCTCGGCCCGACCCAGCTCGGTGGCCGGCGGGCCCCCGTGGAGGTACTCCTCGAGGATCGCCTTCCACGGCAACTCGGCGTCGAGACGACCCAGCAACGACGAGATACCCCAGGCCAGACGGTCGAGCAGCACGAATCCGGGAGGCATGGTGAGCGATCGGACGACGTCCTGTCCGGGACCACCGAGGTCCAGGAGCGTTCCCAGGGCCTCGCCGACCCAACCCTGGGTGAAGCGGAAGGTGTCGGTGAAGAACGGCTGGTAGGGGGCGCTGACGTAGTTCCACACCGTCTCGGCGTCGAGATCGTGACCGGGGGGAAGAAACCCGGTCTCGACCATCATCGCCATCGTGCCCTCACGGTCCTGGGCCAACAGGGGCTCCAGGATCGGGGTCAGGGCCTCGTACTCACCGGGAGCCCACCTCTTCACCAGACCGAAGTCCACGAACCACACCGCTCCCCCCTCCTCGAACAGGAAGTTCCCCGGGTGGGGGTCGGCGTTGAACACCCCGTGCACGTGGACGCTGTCCTGGGCGAACCGGAAGACGGTCTCCGCCGCGGTGAGTCGCGCTCCGTCGGCGGCGGAGGCCACGAACTCGTCGAGGGAAACCCCCTCCGCCCAGGTGCTCACCAGAACCCTCGATGTCGACAGGTCCTCGATCACCTCGGGAATCCTCACCGTGGGGTGCCCGGCGAACCTGCGGGCGAACACCTGCTGGTCGGCGGCCTCACGGCGATAGTCGAGTTCGCCCAGCATGGCGTCGCGCAGTTCCGCCACCACCGATTCCATGTCGACGTTGCGGAAGCTGAGGGCGCCCGCCATCGCCGTGACCCAGCGGGCGTTCTCCAGATCGGCGGTTATGGCCTCCGCCGCTCCCGGGTACTGGACCTTGACCGCCACCCGACGGCCGTCGGGAAGCACGGCCCGGTGGACCTGCCCCAGGGAGGCGGCAGCAACCGGCCTCTCCTCCCAGCCGGTCAGTCTCGCCGCCAGGGGACCCAGATCCTCCTCCACCACCGACCAGGCCAGGGCCGAATCCATGGGGGGCGCCTGGGTCTGCAGCCGGGCCAGGTTGGCCCGACCGGCCTCGGGCAGCCCGGTGGCGAGATAGCTGGCCATCTGGCCCAGCTTCATCACCGCCCCCTTCATCTGACCGAACTCGTTCACGACCTCCTCGGTGGTGCGGATCAGGTACTCCTCGTGGAGCTCCCGCGCCCTCTGGGGACCGGCCACCCGGGCCTTCACCCGCGTGGTGGCCAGATCCCGGGCCCGGCCCACACCGAGACCGGCCAGACGGGTGGCCCGCCGCACCTCGACCCGGCGGCCCCTCCACCAGCCGATGAGGGCCGGCCCCGCCCCCAGCGCCACCACGGCGGCCACGAACGCAAGGAATCTGCGCCGCGACCGGGCCCCGACCGACCGGCCACCGCCGTCCCCGGGTCTCACGATGCGGGGTCGTTCCCCCCGTGGGCCCCGAGGGCCTCCCCGTCGGGCAGCCAGGCCACGATCTCGGAGGGATCGGCGCCGGTGCCGTCCTCGGCGGCCAGGGCGGCCAGGGACCTCTCGACCTCGTCCATCTCGGACTCCACCCGCTCCAGGAGTTCGAGGTCGGCGGGGGCCTCCAGCTCGACTCCCGGAGCGGCGGCGGGAGCCTCGAGATCGCCCCCGGGGGTGTCATCGGCTCCGGTCACGGGTTCCATCCACTCGCCCTTCCTGTCAGAGGTGATCGACGTCGCGCTCCACGCTAGGGGCTCCACCAGGGCGAGCGGCCCTCCCGCTCGACACCGGCCGGGCCATCGGGCCGATTCGATGATTGGAGTCGGGAGCGGGCCGATCCTGATCTACGCTTCCTGAGGTCCTTGGACCAGATCGCCCCTGTGGCCAAGCTCGGTAAGGCAGCGGACTTTTAATCCGACGATCGTGGGTTCGAATCCCACCGGGGGCACACAATCACGCTTCGCAGGTCCATACCCGCCAGACTCGGAGACCGGGCAGCCTCACACCCCGGAGTGTCCGAATCCGCCGTGGCCCCGTTCGGTGTCGTCGAGTTCGTCGACCTCGTGCCAGTCCAGCTCGGGGACCTCGAGGACCACCAGCTGAGCGATGCGATCCCCCTTGCGGACGGTGAAGGGTGTGGTGGGGTCGGTGTTGAGCAGGACGATCTGGATCTCGCCCCGGTAGCCGGAGTCGATGAGACCCGGGGCGTTCAGGCAGGTGACCCCGTGACGGACGGCCAACCCACTGCGGGGCAGGACGAACCCGCCGTAGCCCTCGGGCACCGCCATGAACAGGCCGGTGGGTACCAGCGCCCGACCACCGGCGGGGGGAATCTCCACCTCGACCGCAGCCCGCAGATCCACTCCGGCATCGCCGGGTCGGGCCCGCTCGGGAAGAGGTATGTCGGACGCATTGCGCCGGACCGGGATGTTGAGCATCCCCGGAGGGTATCGCCGGGGTGGCGGGCGGCTCTACCATGGGCGACCGTGCTTGCCTGGATGGACCTGGAGATGACCGGCCTGGAGCCCGATCGCCACACGATCGTGGAGATCGCCACCCTCATCACCGACGACAACCTGGAGATCGTCGCCGAGGGACCCGACCTGGTCATCCATCAGGACGAGGAGGCCCTGGCGGAGATGGACGACTTCGTCACCGCCATGCACACCCGCAGCGGCCTGCTCCAGCAGATCCGGGACTCCACCATCGGCCTGGAGGAGGCCGGGAAGCTCACCCTGGACTTCCTGCGTGAGCACATCGCCGAACCTCGTACCGTCCCGTTGTGCGGCAACTCCATCGGAACCGACCGGAGGTTCCTGGCCGCCTACCTGCCCGACATCGAGAACTTCCTGCACTACCGCTCCGTGGACGTGTCCACCGTCAAGGAGCTGGCCCGCCGCTGGCGACCGGCCCTGCTCAAGGAGGTTCCCACCAAGAAGACCTCCCACCGGGCCCTGGACGACATCGTGGAGAGCATCGAGGAACTGCGGTTCTACCGCGATCACTTCTTCGACCTGGGTCCCGAGCCCACCCGATAGGGGCTCCCCACCCTCCAGCACACCGAGGACCGCCGTCACAATCCCGAGCCCACCCGATAGGGGCTCCCCGTTTCCCAGTGGGTACCCTCCCGCCGATGGGGGAACACCAGCACGCAACGTCAACCCTTCGCGAGGAGAGACTCCCTCCTTCCGATGAGGTGGAGGAGCTGGCTCCCGGCGTACGCCGGCTCCAGCTCCCGATATCGATGCCCGGCCTGGGCCACGTGAACTGCTACATCCTCGACGACAACCGGGGAGCGGCTCTGGTGGACCCCGGCCTTCCCGGCCGCGGGGCCTGGAAGCACCTGACCGCGGGCCTGGGACGGGCCGGGATTCCCCTGAAGCGGGTCCACACCGTGGTGGTGACCCACAGCCATCCCGACCACTTCGGGGCCGCCGGACGAATCCGCCAGGAGACCGGGGCCCGGATCATCACCCACCGCGACTTCCGGCTCTGGTGGGACACCGCCGACGAGGAGTCCGAGGGAGTCGAATCGGTGACAGGGGCCGGAGCCAACGACGCCCTCCTCGAACACCCCGACGCCCGGGATCGCAGAACCGGGCCCACCGGACCCACTCCCTGGGGAGGTGCGCCCTACCGCATCAACCGGAGGCGCCGTCTGGCCTATTTCGCCATGAGACACGGACTCGGAGGTCGCTGGTTCGCCACACCGAAACCGACCCGCAGGGTGGTGGATCTGGAGGTGCTGTCACTGGCCGGCCGGGAGTTCGTCTCCCTGCACACCCCCGGTCACACGATCGACCACCTGTGCCTGCACGACCCCGACTCGGGCCTGGTGATCGCCGGGGACCACGTACTGCCGACGATCACCCCCCACATATCGGGGCTGGGCCCCGCCCGCGACCCTCTGGCCCAGTACTTCGCCAGCCTCGACCGCATGAAGGAGCTGGACGGTGTGGGCCTGGTGCTGCCGGCCCACGGCCACCCCTTCACCGGTCTGTCGGACCGGGTGGAGTCCATCAAGGCCCATCACCGTGAACGGCTCGACATCCTGCGGGCGACGGCCGATCGCCTGGGGCGGGCCCCGGTGGCCACCTTCATGAAGCATCTGTTCCGGGAACGATCCTGGGGGTCGATGGCCGAGTCGGAGACCTACGCCCACCTCGAGCATCTCCGTCTCTCGGGCGAGGTCACCGCCACCAGATCCGACGACGGCCTGGTCCACTACGAGCCCTGAGGCGCTGAGACCCGAGCCCCACTCAACCCAGACGGTCCACGGAGCCCCGAGCCCCACTCAGCCCAGACGGTCCACGGAGCCCCGAGCCCCACTCAGCCCAGACGGTCCACTACGAGCCCTGAGGCGCTGAGCCCCGAGCTCCACTCAACCCAGACGGTCCACGGAGGTGCTGGCCTTGACGTCGCCCTCGACCACGAACCACTGGTCGAAACCCCGGTCCCGGGCGGAGGTCACCAGCGACACGTCGGAATCGGGATCGATCCCGCCCCCGTACTCGACGGAGGCCCTCACCCGGCCGCCCCAGCCCCGGCCGGCCAGCTCCTCCTCCACCGCTTCCCAGTAGACCGCGTTGTTCACGTGGGCCATCAGATCGAAGTCCACCGCCCTAAGGGGCCACGGTCGGGCGGGATCGGTGTCAGCGGGCTGTGGGTGGACCAACCGGGCCCGCACTCTGCGGTCCCCGGCCGCCTCGCCGTAGTACCGGTGGAACCCGTCGTCGAGCTTGCGGGGGGCACCGGTCTCCCTGTCGACCCGGACCCACACCACCGCCGCCTCGACGAGACCTCCCCGCTCCCCCCTGATCGAGGTGCGTCGCTCCGCCCAGCGACTCCCGGTTCCCCCACACCACGTCCGGACGTCCACCACCTCGTCGAACACCGGGGGCGTCGACACCTCGATCAGGGCCCGACGCACGACCCAGAACATGGAGTCGACCAGACCGGCGTCGGCGGCATCGTCATTGGCCACGTCCTGGAGGTAGCGGGCGGCGGCGTCGAGCCGCAGACGGCCCCTCGGGGTGACGTCACCGAGCCTCACCTTGCGGGTGACCGAGAAGCGCCGACCCACTCCCGAATCGGGTACCAACTCCGTTGCACCGGGGATGACTGCCACGGGGCCACACCCTAACCAGGAGGGCGCCGCGCCGGGGCAACCGAATAAATCAGTTGACCTGGCCCCGCGATTCTGGTCCCCTGTTCATCAACACCCGTTGCCGCGTCCGCCGAAGGGAGGCCACCCGATGAAGATTCAGACGACTTCCATGTCCAACTTCACCGCCGTGGCCCGACTGCGCCACGAGGCAGCCTGGGGAGCGGACTTCCGAGCCGTGTCCACCCACGCCGTGACCGACATGACCAAGCCGGTCTGTGCCTACCTCGGGACCACCATCCCCAATGGGCACCAGGTCCGGCGACCTCCGGAGACTCCGATGTAGCTTCACCGCACACCGAGAGAACTTCCAGAGGCCGCCGGATTCGTCCGGCGGCCTTTCTCGTTCCCGGCCGCCGATCCCGACCTCCGTGAAACACGGACCATTCCACCGAAACCCTCGAGCCAACAGCCCCAACGGGGGAGGGCAGGATGATTGCACCAGAATTCGAACTGAGTCCCGAGGACCGGGCCTGGAGCACCCAGGGTCGCTGCGTCGACGGGGCGGCCACCATGACCCGTCTGTTCTTCTCCGACGAGCTGCACGACATCGCCCGGGCCAAGGCCGTGTGCGCCAAGTGCCCCGTCGCCACCGAATGCCTCTCCGCGGCCCTGCGGAACCAGGAGCCCTGGGGGGTCTGGGGTGGGCAGTTGGTCGTGAACGGCCGGATCGTGACCAACAAGAGGGCCCGGGGGCGACCCCCGAAGAACCCCCTGCCCGTCGTGGCGGTGGAGGAGGTTCCGATTCCTCCCCACCTGATCCGTTCGGCCTGACCCGGCCCGACCCGATCGGCCCGGGTGGTCAGAGTGAGGGATCCCGGAGGGATCCCAACAGACCACCCGGGCCCGGAACGGTTGGCGGGTGCGCCAAGCCCCTGGTGGCGAGCTTCTCAGGCTGAGTCGGAGGTCGGTATGGCAATACGTTCGTCATCGAAGACAGCGACGAGTTCGAGCCGACCACCCATGCTCTCGACGACAGCTCGCCATGTCGACAACAGGTTGTCGTCAGCGGTCTCCATCGCTGAGATCGACGCCTGAGCACGTTCGAGTCGCTCGGCGAGCTCGACCTGTGTGAGTTCACGGTGCCTGCGGAGCTCAGCCAGGTTGAAGGCCACGGCGTCAGCACGAGCCTCTTCTTTGATGGCATCGATTCGGGCGCGTCGTTCCGGGCTGATCTCACCAACGATGTCGCTGAACCTGTGATGTCCCATGTCGTGCTCCTCTCCTGATTGCCCTATTCATCGTCCTCGAGAAGGTCTTCACAGTTCAGTTCGTGGAGGTACTCCTCGTAGAGACGCTCGGCTTGTGGAATCGCGGTCGCGTACCAGCTCGACCATTGGCCACTCTTGTCGCCGCCGAGAAGCAGGATCGCCTCGCGACGCGGGTCGAAAATGAACAACACTCGAAAGTGCTTACCCACACCCCGGGGGCGGAGTTCCTTCATGTTGTGATACTTCGAGCCCTTGATTCGATCGGCATAGGGTCGATCGAGTTCGGGGCCGTGCTCGGCGAGCAGCTCGACCACGGCGATGATCGGGTCCTGCTCGGCCTCGGAGAGGCTGCCGAACCACTGAGCAAACTCGTCGGTACCGCTCACCTCCCAGGCCATATGTCACTATAGGCTGAATTCTATATAGAGTCAAACCTATAGCGAGTCCTTCTTCCTTCACTGATGCCGCCGTGAGTCGTTGTCACTCCTCCAACCCCGGTGGGGCAGGGGCCCCACCCTGGGGAGGAGGGCCGACCAGCATCTGTTCGAGGCCCCCGGTACGAGGGAGGCCACGCCGACCGAGGGAAATGCGCCATCCACGCATGAACGACACCGAAGGTGTCGCGAACTCGTGGCGCAAGCATGGAACGCTAGCGTCGTCTGGGGAGTTACAACTTCATCCGGACGACCAGGAGTATCTCCCGATGGACCCGAGCGAAGAGATCACCGACCCCCGGCCCGCCGCCCCGGACGGCCCCCTGGGTACGCCCCGGATC
>DRKF01000549.1 GCA_011051915.1 Acidimicrobiales bacterium
AGGATACCCGCCCTCATCCTCACCTCAGATCCCGACGACATCATCCATCTGGCCCGCACCCTCGGTGTCGACGTCCGGATCGAACTGGTCTGATCCGTCTGCCCGGTCGGCGAGCACCTCCGCGGACAGGTCGATCGACCGGCGAATCCCGCCCATCCCGGTAGCGCGCTCTGCGGTCCGGCCCCGCCACGATGTCCGCCATCGGGCGGCGGCACGACCACGCCATGGGATTCCCGACCGGCAATCGGGACTCATCAACCGCCTCCAGATCGCGATCGTTGCCGGCGATGCTGAACTGACCCACCAGGGACCGCGTGGTCCAGGCCGACACCATCGAGGTCGACCGGGACCAGGCGCTCAGCGCAGGTCGAGGACCTGGTCGGCCCGGTCGGCCTCGGCCCGGGCTATGACGTCGGTGATCTCGTGGCCGACGAGTTCGTCCCGCTCCAGCAGGGCGTCGCGCAGGGCCTCCACGATGTGACCGTTGGCGCCCAGGAGGGTCCTGACCTCGTCGCGGGCGTTCTCCAGGATGGCCTCGGTGGCCTCCCGGGCCCGGTCGTTGGACAGCACCTTGGCCACGGTGTTGGCCGGACCGCCCATCTCCACCGCCTCGAAGGAGATCAGCGAACCGCCCATGCCCAGGGATCCGACCATGGTGGCCGCGGCCTGGGTGGCGGCCTTCAGATCACCCGAGGGGCCGGTCCCCGACTCACCGAACCAGATCTCCTCGGCCACCATGCCCCCGAAGGCGATCTGGATCTGGGCCTCGATCTCCGAACGGGTGCGGGTGAAACGCTCCTCCACGTCGGAGTGGGCCAGAAGCCCCAGCGCGTCACGTCGCTTGATGATCGACAGCACCTCGAGCTTTCGCCCGGCCCCCACCAGGTGGGCGACGGTGGCGTGGCCGGCCTCGTGGGTGGCGATGGTGCGGCGCTCGGCCTCGGCCACGCTGGAGGCCTCCTTGAGACCCAGCTCCTCGGTCATCTTGGCCTGCTGGATGTCGTCCCAGTCCAGTTCCTCCGAACCCCGCCGCAGGGCCCACACCAGGGCCTCGTCGAAGAGGTGCTCGATCTGCACCGGGGAGTAGCCCATGGTCATGGCCGAAAGGGTGTCGCGCAGCTCGGGGTCGTCGAGGGCGGTGGCGTGCGACTTGCGATCCAGGTAGAAGTCGATGATCTCCCGGCGTCCGGCCCGGCTGGGCAGGCCGAAGTAGATCGAGCGGTCGAAGCGGCCGGGGCGCAACAGGGCCGGATCCAGATCGGCGGCCCGGTTGGTGGCCCCCACCACCAGCACGTTGGCCTCGGGCGGCCGTCTCTTGTCGAACTGGCGGTGAGGGGGCAGGAGCCGGTTCACCCGGTCGACGAACCAGTTCACCAACCGGGTTCCCGCCGGGGGCTGGTCGAAGGACTGGAGCTGGATCAGCAGCTCGTTGACCACCCCCGACACCCCCTCGCGGGAGGTGGAGGAGCCCATGCCCTGGCGGGCGGCACCGATGGCGTCGATCTCCTCGATGAAACCGATCGCCCCTCCCTCCTTTCGGGCCGCCTTGCGCAGGGCGGCGAAGTAGGAGCGGATCTTGCGGTTGGTCTGTCCGTAGTACATCGACTGGAACGCCGATGAGCTCACGAACAGGAATGGCACCCCGGCCTCGGCCGCCATGGCCTTGGCCATGTAGGTCTTGCCGGTACCGGGCGGACCCTCGAAGAGGATCGCCCGGCGGGGATTCCCGCCCATCTCCCGGCGGAACGTGCGGTGGGCCAGGAACAGGTTGAGGGTGCGCACCACCTCGTCGCGCACGGTGTCGATGCCCTTGACGTCGTCGAGGGTGACGTCCAGCTCGCTGGAGTGGAACGTGACGTGGGGAGACCTACCCGCCCCCATCAGGGGCCCGATCAGGGCTATGGCCAGCACCAATATCAGGATCAGGGGGAAGACGTACTCCTGACTGATGGGGATGTCGGGCATGCCCGGCCACAGCGACCTTCCGCCCAGGACCCGGCTCCACAGCCAGACCGCCACCGCTCCCAGCACCAGGGCCAGGCGGGTGAGGCGGCGCAGGCGCGAGGTTTCCCGGGCCCGGGACACATCGGCCAGGGCGCTGCGGACCACGCTGGAGTGACCCAACCCCCCCGAGAGGCCCGACTCGGGCTGCTCATCGTGGGTGGGTGATCCGGTTTCGGTGGGTGTGTCCACTCGGCCTCCAGCACTCTGTGTGACAAGAAACCACTCTAGGTGGTTACAGGACCATCCGACAAGGGGCGGTCAGGGGCCGATCCCGTACCTCCCCCGGTGGACGGGCGGTCAGGACACCGTCCCGTACTTCCCCCGATGCGCAGCCGCTCAGGACACCGTCCCGTACTTCCCCCGGTGGAAGATGAGGGGCGAGGCCTCGGAGTCGGCCACCTCGAGGTGTTTCACCCGGCCCACCACGATGTCGTGGTCGCCGGCCTCGTGCACGGCCTCGATCTCGCAGTCCAGCCAGGCCACGGCACCCTTCAGCCTCGGGGCCCCGGTGGGACCCTCCTCCATCTCCACCCCGGCGAACTTGTCCTCACCGGTGCCGGCCATCTTGTTGGAG
>DRKF01000550.1 GCA_011051915.1 Acidimicrobiales bacterium
ACGCGACGACTGTTCCGGGCTGGCCGAGGTGCTCTCGGGCTGGGACGGGCGCTACACCCTCGACGTGAGGTCGCGGATCACCCGCCACGTGAGTTCCTGCGAGGTGTGCGAGCGCACCCGAAGGGCCGTGGTGCGACCCGAGGCCTTTCTCGGCGCTCTCCCCCTCACCGCGGCCCCGGCCCTTCTGCGGGATCGCACCATCGGGGCCATGGCCGAAGCCGTGGGAACATCCCCACCCACCTCCGAAGGGACTGCCTCCCCGGAGTCTCCGGTGGAATCACCGGGGACTCCCCAGTTCTCCGAGATGACGGTGGCCCCCACCAGCGGCATAGCCCGCCTGGCCGGGACCAGGTGGTTCACGGCCACGGCCGTCACGGCCCTGATACTGCTGTTCACCGGGGCCACGATCATGGTGGTCGTGTTCTACAAGGGACCACCCGGGCCCCCGGCCGGGGATCAGCCTGTAGCGACCACCTCGTCGGCGGCCGATCAGGACCAGGCCTCCGCCCCTTCCAGCACACCCGTCGTGGCCACCGACTCTCCGGCAGCGGAATCCCCGACCACCGCCCCATCGACCACGGGCGCTCCGACCACCGCTGCTCCCACGACGGCTGCTCCTACAACGGCTGCTCCTACAACGGCTGCTCCCGCCACGACCGCCGCGGTCCCCACCACCACCACCGCTCCGACGACGGGGGAGCCCAACCCGGGGCCCCAGTTCGTGAGGCTCATGGCCCGGCCGACGAGCGTCGTCGCCGCCGAGGGTTCCTGCCCCGGGGAGAGCACGGAGGTGGTCGCCCTCGTCGACGACCCCGACGGCGTCTCCACCGTGGTGGTGCGATGGAGCAACGGCGTGGACGAGTTGACCACCCCGCTGGATCCGGCTGGTTCCAGTCACGTGGGCATCGTGGGCCCCTTCGGATTCCCCGGCCCCACTGTTCTGACCGTGATCGCCACCGACACCCTCGGGGCGGTGGCCACGGCCGAACTCTCCCTCGACGTCAGCCCATGCCCCTGACGGCCACGCTCCGGTCAGACGCCGGCGGTATCCGCCGTCCGCCCGGGCTCGCCGCGCCGGGCCCGGTCCAGGGTCGCGACCCGTTCCGACACCCGGGGATCAACCGTGATCTCGTCGAGGAGTCTCCTCATGGGCCGTTGCCAGTTGGGTCGCGCGGCGGAGCCCGAACCGGGAATGTTCACCGGGCACTCCTCCCCCCAGAGATCCTCCAACCACGGCACCACCAGGGGGCTGTGGGAACGACCCAGCCAGTCGAGCACCTTCTCGAGGAATGATTCGGGATCGTCGCGTCGGGCCCCGACCGTGCGGGCCAGGGCGGTGACCGCCCGGGCCCGGCTCCGTCGCTCGGCGGATTCGTCCCCGGCGGCGAGGAGCCCCAGGCGGATCCTCTCGTCGATGTCGGTACCGGCCACCCAACCGGCCAGGGGCGGGGTGTCGTGGGTTCCGATCATGGCCACCCGGTCGGGGCCGGGGGCGGGAACCGGCTCAGCGGACCCGGCGGCGAACTCGGCCAGGTACATTCCCGCCACCGCGTGCCGGGACATGGCGGTCTCTATGTCGGCGGGCACGGTACCGAGGTCCTCGCCGATGATCCGACAGGAGTTGCGGTGTGATTCGAGGGACAGTACCGCCAGCATCTCGTTCAGGGGGTAGTTCACGTAGGTGCCCTCATCGAGACCCATGCCCTCGGGGATCCAGTAGAGCCGGGTCAGCGACATGATGTGGTCGAGGCGGAGCACACCGGCCCGCGACGCCTGGTGGGCCACGGAGGCACCGAAGTAGGTGTGCCCCTCGGCTCGTGACGCCCGGGGGAGGAGGGGAGGGAAGCCCCAGCCCTGGCCGGAGGGGAATCCGGCGTCGGGAGGAGCCCCGACCGACATGTCGTGGGCGAACAGTCCCGAACGGGACCAGGCGTCGTACCCCTCGGGGTGCACACCGACCGCCAGGTCCAGGCCCAGGTCGAGTCCCGCCCGGCCGAGGTGGTCGAGGGTGTCGGCGAGCTGATCACGGACGAGAACCTGGGCGGTGAGGTGAAAGCGGTACTCCTCGGGATCGATATCGTCGTCGTCCAGAACCCCCGACCTCTGGGGCTCGGGCCAGTCCCGCCAGTCCCGCCCCAGTCTCCTCTGAGCTCCGCGGAAGCGGGCGTAGGAGACCAGCTCGGGGTCGAGGGTGTCTTCCGGCGGGGTGGCCCTGGTGACCAGGGCGGATCTCACCTCGCCCGCCGCCCGCACCACGTCGAGACGATCGACGGGTCCGACGGGCCGGTTGTCGACACCGAGATCGAGGATCAGCTCGGACCAGAACAACCGGCTGACCGGCGAGTACGGGCTGGGTTCGGCGGGGAGTTCGTTGAACGTGGGCAGAAGGGGCAGGACGGTCACCAACCGACCACCGCGGTCGGCGACCCAGTCCCCGAAGGCCTCGAGGTCGGTGAGATCGGCGACCGACCGGCTACGGGACGACCTGAGGGCGGGAAGCTGGGCGGCCAGACCCCACGCCCGGTCGGGCCCATTGTCGCGGTGGCCCCCTGCCTCGGTGGGGGCGGACCACGTGCGGCTCGGAGCCGATATGACGTGGGCAGTGGCCTCGTGTCCACCGATGTGGGCCTCCAGGCGATGGCGGCCCGGTGGAAGCACGTGGTGGCACCGGATCGAACCGTCACCGGTGTCCATCTCCAGGACGGTTCCGTCCTCGAGGGTCATCGCCGCCCGAGCGACCGCGACTCCCGGGGTGGTGGGAACTCTCGACCCGGTCAGGCATCCGTCCCAGGCGATCACCACCGGTGCCAGGTGTTCCGCCGATCGCTCGGCTCGGATCCCGGCCAGGGCGGTGGCGGCCCCGGCCTCGTTGCCCATCTCCGCACCGAGACTGCGACAGACCCGGACGAGGGTCTCCGCCCCCACCTGTACGCGGCGGCCCAGCCCGTCCTCGTAGGTGGTGGCGACTCCCAGGTAGCGGGCGAGTGTGCGCAGGTCCGGACCGGGTCCGCTACCCACCGTCGGACTCCGCCGGTCCGAGGAAGCTCACGGCCAGGGGCGGGACCGTCAGCACGATCGACTGTTCGTACCCGTGGGCCGGGATCTCCTCGCTCGTCAATCCGTTGTTGAGGATCCCGCTGCCCCCGTATGTGGGGTCGTCGCCGCCGGCGAGTTCCGTCCATCGCCCGGCGATCGGAACCCCGACGCGGTAGCCGGGGCGGGGAACGGGTGTGAAGTTGGCCACCACCAGTACCGGTCGGGCCTCCTCGGCATGACGCAGGAAGGCCAGGACGCAGTTCTCGGAGTCGTCCCCGATCACCCAGGAGAAGCCGGCGGGATCGTGGTCGAGACGGTGCAGGGCCGGTTCGGCGCGGTGCAGGTCGTTGAGGGTTCTCACCCACTCCAGGACCCCGGAGTGTCGGGGGTCTTCGAGGAGTTGCCAGGGGAGCTCCTCCTCGTGGTTCCACTCGCGGTCACTGGCGAACTCGTCGCCCATGAACAGCAGCTTCTTGCCCGGCAGGGCGTACTGGTAGCCGTAGAGAAGCCGCATACCGGCGAAGCGCTGCCAGTCGTCGCCGGGTTGGCGGTCGAGCAGAGGACCCTTGCCGTGTACGACCTCGTCGTGGGACAGCGGCAGCACGAAGTTCTCGTTGAAGGCGTACACCATTCGGAATGTCAGCTCGTCGTGGTGCCAGCGGCGGTGGACGGGGTCCCGCTTGAGGTACTCGAGGGTGTCGTGCATCCAACCCATGTCCCACTTGAAACCGAACCCCAGTCCACCGGTGTCGGTGGGTCGCGAGACGCCCGGCCAGTCGGTGGACTCCTCGGCGACGGTCATGGTGTCCGGATGGTGCAGGTACACCCGGCGGTTCATCTCCTGGAGGAACTCCACCGCCCCGAGGTTCTCCCTACCCCCGTACCGGTTGGGGATCCACTCCCCCTCGGGACGGGAGTAGTCGCGGTAGAGCATCGACGCCACAGCGTCCACCCGTAGGCCGTCGGCGTGGTACCGGTCGAGCCAGAATCGGGCGCTGGACAGCAGGAAGCTGCGGACCTCACCGCGGTCGTAGTTGAAGATGGCGCTCTTCCAGTCCGGGTGGAACCCGAGTCTCGGATCGGCGTGCTCGTACAGGTGAGTGCCGTCGAACAGGGCCAGTCCGTGGGGATCGTTGGGGAAATGGCTGGGTACCCAGTCCAGCACCACCCCGTAGCCGTTCCGGTGCAGGAACTCGACGAGGAACATCAGGTCCTGGGGTGTTCCGTAGCGGGACGTCGGGGCGAAGTAGCCCGTGGTCTGGTATCCCCAGGATCCGTAGAAGGGGTGCTCCATGACCGGCATCAGCTCCACGTGGGTGAACCCGGTTCTCTCGAGGTGCCGCACCAGGGCCCGGGCCTGGTCCCGGTAGCCCCCGGGTTCGTAGCGCCACGATCCGAGGTGGACCTCGTACATCGCCACCGGGGACCGGTGGGAGTTGTGCCCGCCCCGTTCGGACATCCAATCCCCGTCGGCCCAGTCGTGGGACAGGTCCCAGATCACCGAAGCGGTGGCGGGTGGTTCCTCACACCTGAAGGCGAAGGGATCGGCCTTCTCCAACGCGGTGCCCTCTCGGGTGACGATCCGGTACTTGTACCTGTGGCCGATCCCGGCCCCGGCGATCCGCCCCGACCAGATACCGGCATCGGAGGGTCGGAGACCGGAGCCGGAGGGGTCCCAGGAGTTGAAGTCACCGATCACCTCCACGGCCCGGGCGTTGGGTGCCCATACCCGGAACGTGCTCCCCGAATCGTCGGGGTGTGCGCCGAGGAGATGGGCCAGGCCGTCGTGGGTTCCCTCCCCGAACCGCCACAGATCCAGATCCCCCAGCGGAGCCGCGGCCTCGGTGCAGCTGTTGCTCATCGGGTGACGGACTCAGCGTGGCTGTTGCTCATCGGGAGGTGGTGTGGGTGCGGCCGTTGCTCATCGGGTCACGTTATGGGGCATCCTGGGGTCATGCTCGAGGTCGCCGTCCGCCCCAAGGTACTGAGCATGGTTCTGGCGGGGGGCGAAGGCAAGCGGCTGTCGCCCCTCACCCTCGATCGGGCCAAGCCGGCCGTGCCCTTCGGGGGCCACTACCGGTTGATCGACTTTCCCCTGTCGAACCTGGTCAACGGCGGCTACCGCAAGATCGTGGTCCTCACCCAGTACAAGAGCCACAGTCTCGATGTTCACATCTCCCGGACCTGGCGGTTGAGCGCCTCGCTGGGGAACTACGTGACGTCCGTCCCGGCCCAGATGAGGCGCGGTCCGCAGTGGTTCCTCGGGTCGGCCGACGCCATCTACCAGAACCTCAACATCATCGAGGACGAGAAGCCCGACTACATCTTCGTGTTCGGGGCCGACCACATATACCGGATCGATCCCCGCCAGATGCTCGACCACCACATAGCCAGCGGCGCCGGGGTGACCGTCTCGGCCATTCGGGTCGCCCGGGAGGAGAGCGACCAGTTCGGGGTCATCGAGCCGGGTGAGGGGTCACGCATAGCCGCCTTCCGGGAGAAGCCCCCACCGTCGGAGGTCGAGGGCCTGGCCGAGGCCCCCGATCAGGTGCTGGCCTCGATGGGCAACTACGTCTTCACTACCGATGTGCTGGTCGGGATGCTCCATGAGAACGCCGCCACCGAGGGCACCCGTCACGACATCGGTGGTGATCTGATCCCGATGATGGTCGCCCGGGGCATGGCGTCGGTCTACGACTTCACCCACAACGTCATCCCCGGTCAGACACCGGGCTCTCACTACTGGCGCGACGTCGGAACCCTCGACAGCTACTTCGACGCCCACATGGATCTCATCCGGGACTTCCCGGCCTTCGACCTGTACAACGCCGAGTGGCCGATCTACACCCTCGGGCGCAACCTCCCACCGGCCAAGATCGTCAACGACGGCACCCATGGATCGTCCTCGGTGCGGCGGTCGCTGCTGAGCAACGGGGTCGTCGTCTCCGGGGCGAAGGTGAGGGAGTCGGTTCTCTCACCGGGGGTGAGGGTGCTCGGAGGGGGCCGGGCCGATCACTCCGTGCTCCTGGACGACGTCGTGATCTGCGAGGGCGCCAAGGTGAGGAACGCGGTGCTCGACAAGAACGTGGTCGTTCCTCCCGGAGCCCGAATCGGCTACAACCCCGAACACGACGCCGCTCACTACACGGTCTCCGAGAAGGGAGTCGTGGTACTGGCCAAGGGCCAGGAGGTGGTGCCCGAACCCTGAGCCCCGAATCGGGGTCGGCTCAGGATCGGGTGCCGATCAGATCGCGGTAGATCTCGATGTGCCGGGCGGCGGGGTCCGTCCAGGACCAGTCCTGAGCCATGCCCCGGGCCACGATCGACCGCCTTCGCCCCCGGTGACGCCAGGCCCGGACAGCCCGGTGCATGGCGTCGACGACGCCGGGGACGTCGACGGTGGCGCTGACGAAGCCGGTTCCGGACCTCCGGCGGGAGTCGTCGTCCAGCACGGTGTCATGGAGCCCTCCGACATCGGTGACCACGGGGATCGAGCCGTAGGCCATGGCCTGCATCTGGGCCAGGCCGCAGGGTTCGAAGCGGCTGGGCATCAGGAACAGGTCGGATCCGGCGAACAGCGCGTGGGCGAGAGGGGTGTCGTAGCCCTCGTGGAAATGAACCCGGTCGGGCGATGTGGCGGCGGCGGCGTGGAACCGCCAGGCGAGGTCGGGATCCCCCGAACCGAGCACGAAGAGCCGGGCCGGAAGATGCTCGAGGAACCTGACCGAGTCGAGAACCAGGTCCAGACCCTTCTGCTCGACCAGGCGGGTGACCATGGCGATGACCGGCTGGTTGTCGTCGGGCCATCCGGCGGTGTCCAGCAGACCCCTGCGGCATTCGGCCCGACCGGAGAGGTCCTCGCGGTCGAACCGGGACTCTATGTGGGGATCGGTGGAGGGGTCCCAGACCGAGGTGTCGATCCCGTTGCGGATCCCGACGAGGCGGTGGCCCAGGGCCCGGAGACGACCGTCGAGACCCATGCCGGCCTCGGGTGTGAGGATCTCCCGGGCGTAGTTGGGGCTGACGGCCACCACCCGGTCGGCCAGTTCCACGCCGCCGGCCAGGGGGTTGGCGGCGTCGTACCAGGCGAAACGATGAGCGTCGGCGACCATGTGGTCGAGCCACGACCGGTCCATGACCCCCTGGTAGCCCAGGGTGTGGATGGTGAGCACCGACGGCGGGCGTTCGGTGAGCAGCCCCAGGGTGGCTGCGGTGTGCCAGTCGTTCAGGTGCAGCACATCGGGTGACTCCCGGCGGCAGAGGGCGGCGACCCCGGCGGAGAAGCCCATGAACCGGGCGTCGTTGTCGGGCCACCCCCGGCCCTGTTCGTCCACGTAGGGATGGGGACGTCTGATTCCGGGTACGTCCACGAGGGTGAGGTCACCGATCTCGGGGTGCCG
>DRKF01000551.1 GCA_011051915.1 Acidimicrobiales bacterium
GACTCCTCCCATGTCGGCACCCTCGACCGTCCTCACGTGTTCCCCCACATGCGCTCGGCGACCAGACTGCCCCATTCGGGGCCGCACCCACAATGGCGGGTCCAATTCCCGCCCAGCTCCTCCCGGTTCATCGACCCCGGTGGCCCTCACGGAACGGCCGACGCCCCATCGGCCAGAAGGGACGCCTCCTCACGTCCGACCACCACGAGACCGGTCAGCACCATCGGTGCCCCGATCCAGAACACAGTCACCGGCAGCTCGCCGAGGATGAGCCACGCCAGGAGGGTCGATCCCACCGGTTCGAACAGGACCACCGCGGCGATGGTGGTCGCCGAGACCCGTTCGAGCATCTCGTTGAGCATCGTGTGACCGAGCATCTGCGGCCCCAGGACCAGTCCTCCGAGTGCCGCCCAGGTGCCCAGCTCGTATCCCCAGAGGGGGCGGCCTACGACAGCCACGGAAACCAGCAGGGCCAGGGCCGCCACCCCGTAGGTGCCCGAGGCGTAGACCGCGGTGGGTACCGAACGGCGGCGCATACCCCGACCGATCACCAGGTACCCCGCCACCGCCGCGGCTCCGGCCAGAGCCATGGCGTCCCCTAGCAGGGCGTTGCTCGCCGGGGCCGAGCCGCCGGCGTCGCCGAAACCGATCACGATCGCCCCGATCGAGGTGACCAGAATCCCCAACCAGGCCCGCCGGGTGATCCGCTCACCGAGCACGACGGCGGCACCGATGGCCACGAAGACGGGAGCGCTGGTCACCAGGGTCACCGACGAGGCCACGGTCGTGAACGACAGCGACCCCAGCCAGAGGGCGAAATGCAGCCCCAGCAGGAGCCCCGAGATCATCACCAGACGGGCGTCCCTCCGGTCGAGGCCCCTACCCTTGCGGACGTGGTGCCAGGCGGAGGGAGCCAGGAGCAGCGCCCCACCCGCGGACCGCCAGAAGGCCACCGACATCGCCGGGGCGTCGGCCAGCCGAACCAGGATGGCAGCGGTGGAAATGGCTCCGACCGCGATGGTCAGACCGGTACGGGTTCCCAGCGCCGGCCGGCTCACCGAGGTCTGACCCGGCGGAGCAGGCCCTCCTGGGCGATCGATGCCACCAGACGACCGTCGGAGGTGAAGACCGATCCGAACGCCAGACCGCGGTTACCGACCAGGCCCTGGGATCTCATGTCGAACAGCAGCCAGTCACCGGCGTCGAAGCCGCGGTGGAACCAGATCGAGTGGTCGAGACTGGCGTTCATGTACCAGCCGTGCCACTCCCCGTCGGCGGGAGGCTCGGGATGCCCGGCCTCGATGGCATCCATGGGATTGGCATCGGACATGTAGGCGAAGGCGCAGGCCTGTTCCAGGGGATCCTCGGGTAGCACCTCGGGATAGCGGGCCCAGACGACGGAGCGGGCCGTTCCACGGTCGACGAGGGCGATACGGGCGTCCATCGCCTCGCCCCAGGCGAGTGATTCCAGTCCCTCGGGACCCGGAACCGCCGGCATGTCCGGTTGCTGGACGTCCACGCCCTCCTCGGCCACGTGGAAGGAGGCCGAGAGATTGAGGATCGCTCCCCCGCTCTGACGGGCGACGACCCGGCGGGTCGTGAAGGACCGACCGTTGCGTATGCGATCGACCTCGTAGCGCACCGGCTCGGTGGGCACCCCACCGAGGATGAAGTAGGAGTGCAGGGAATGCACGGCGTAGCCGGGATCCACGGTCAGGCCGGCGGCCTTGAGGGCCTGGGCCACCACCAGACCCCCGTATATCCGTCCCCACGGGTAGTCGGGACTCTCCCCCACGTACACATCGGGACCGTGGGGTTCGAGATCCAGCAGCAGCCGTTTCGAATCGCTCATCGACGTGACGCTACCGGAACCTCCTCCCCGCGTCGGGTGTTGTCGGGGCACGGCGAAGGGGACCCCGCCACCCCGATTCGCGTGAGGGACCAACGTCCAGGCTCGACCCGGGTGATCCCTCCCCTCCCCTGGCAGGAGCAGGACGCCACCGACCGACTCGGTCCGACCGCCGCCGGTCGGCGCAACCTCCGGAGCCCGTTGGCGACCGGTTAGCCTCGCCGCGTGGATTTCAAGCCTGCCATCAGACCTCCCGGAGACCGATCCACCGCTGAGGGCTCGACCCAGTCCCAGGACGCCGTATGGATCCCGGTGTTCTCCGGTCGGCTCTACCTGGACCCCGGGGCCGACACTCTCGACCGGGGCCCCTCGCCCCGCATCGGGGCCGGACGACCCCGCCACTACCTCGGAGCGTTCGGGGACCGGCCCGTGTGGGCCATCGACATGGGTGAGACATCGGGCGACGAGTACGGCGAGACCGAGGACGGGATCGAGTGGGAGGCGGTACCGCTCCGGGCGGCGTACGGCCGCCTCGACGACGCCTCCTGGGGTCTGGCCGGGCGGGCCGAGCAGATCGTGGCCTGGGATCGGACCCACGCCTACTGCGGTCGATGCGGGAGTCCGACCGTCCACCACGATCATGACCGGGCCCGCCAGTGCCCCGACTGCGGACTTCTCTCCTACCCCCGGATCAGCCCGGCGGTCATAGTCCTCGTGACCCGCGGTGAGGAGATCCTGCTGGCCCACGGTCGGCAGTTCCCCGGCCGCTTCTTCTCCACCCTGGCCGGATTCGTCGAACCGGGCGAGTCACTGGAGGAGTGCATACACCGCGAGATCCACGAGGAGGTCGGGATCCGGGTCGGAGAGATCAGCTATTTCGGAAGCCAGCCCTGGCCGTTCCCCAACTCCCTGATGATCGGTTTCACCGCTGAATGGGAATCGGGTGAGCTGGTCCTCCAGGAGGAGGAGATCGTCGAGGCCGGCTGGTTCGGCGCCGACGCACTCCCTCCCTGTCCCATCGGGGGGATGTCGATCGCCGGCTGGATGATCGAACGCTGGCTCGCCGACCGCGCACCGGCTGGATGATCGAACACCGGCCCACCAACCCGCCACCGGCTGGATGACCCGTGGCCGGGTTCAGCCCGCCCGTAACTCCTCGGTGGCCGGATCCCAGACCCGCCTGTCCATGTCGGACCACAGACCGTCGAGGTCGTAGAACTGTCGGGTTCGCTCATGGAACACGTGAACCACGAACGGTCCGTAGTCCAGGAGCACCCAGTTGCCCTCGCCCAGCCCCTCGGTCCGGACCGGAGCGGAACCACCGGCGTCCTTGACCCCCGTCCGTATCTCCTCGGCTATCCGTTTGACCTGACGGACGTTGGAACCCGATGCGATCACGAAGTGGTCGGTGACCGCCAGTACGTCGCCCACGTCGATCACGACTATGTCGGTGGCCAGCAGGTCGGCAGCGGCGGCGGCCGCGGCGGCCACCAGGTCGGCGGTGTCGGGGGCAGACGATTCGGCCGTGGTGGCAGCCGCCCGTGGGCCGGCCTCTGGTGCCGGTGAGGTGGTTTCGCTCAGTGGAGTCTCCTGGTCTCTGATCGGACCCCATTGTCCCCGATTCGGACCCGGATCGCACCGCAGGGCGACCCGGTCCCCACCCGACACCGTTGGGGCGTCTCTCAGCCCGACCCGGATTCCAGCCGCGACACCAGGTCCGATCCCACCACCACGGTCACATCCACGACGTCCAGCGGTTCCAGTTGCTTCACCAGCTCGCCGGTGCCGAGGGCGTCGAGCACGGCGACAGCGGCGTCGATCTGATCGTCGCGGTAGTAGACGACCTGGGTGGTCTCATGATCGAAGGTGGAGGCGTTGTCGACCAGCTCCACCGTCGCCCCGGCCCCGATGAGGAGCTCGGTCACCGCCGGGGCGATCCCCGGACGGCCGACACCGTTGAGAATCTGCACCCTGATACGCGGCTTCTCCTTAACCATCCGCTCGGGAGCCAGCCGATCGATCAGGCCGGGAAGGGCGGAGCGGTCCACCCCGTATATCTCGCTGTCTCCACCCAGCGAGGTCACGTCCAGAATCCGGTACTCGATGTCGCCGGCCCTCAGGGCCAGGGCGTCGAGGAGGTCGTCGAGGTTCGCGGCGGGGTCCGCCGCCCGACCGGCCACGGTGGATCGGGCGGCCAGCACCGCCTTCCACGCCTCCTGACGGCGGACGATTCCATCCAGCTCGGTCTCGTTCAACCCCCGTGACACCATGAACCGGGCCAGGTCACCGGGGGCCAGGGTGACCGGACCCGTCGGATAGATCACCTGGACCCGGTCGGATTCGGATCGACGGTCCACACGCCCGGGATTGTCGACGGTGACCGGACCCAGCCCTCCGACGATGTTCGCCAGGGTGTTCGGGTCGAACTCGACGACCTGATCGAACCTGATCGTGAGCAGATTCTCGACCGCCAGTCGGGTCAGATCCGGTCCGCCCAGGTCGGAGGCGGCGGTGAGCGGCTCGAGGCCGAACCCGGGTACCTCCATGAGGGTGTGCCCGGGGATGAACACGACCAGTGGATCCCCTTCGACAGGCAGCGAGACGACGGTGAACCCGACCTGCGCTCCGTCGGCATCGCTCAGCACGAACAGGGCGGTGGCGGCGGTGGCGGCCGGTGGTACCGGTTCTCCAACGGTGGCGGTGGCCCCGGGATCCCCGGCGAGCGGCGAGGCGATCCCCCGGGCCGAGGAGCGACTGAGCGCCAGGTACCCGAGACCCGACAGCGAGACCACCAGGATGATCAGGGGAATTATCAGTCCCCACTTGGAGGGAGGATCGGGCACCGCGACCAGGGGCCCGGGGATTCCC
>DRKF01000552.1 GCA_011051915.1 Acidimicrobiales bacterium
GGAGATAGAGGCGTGGCCGAGCAGCTCCTGCACCGTCCGGATGTCGGCGCCATGGTCGAGCATGTGGGTGGCACACGAGTGCCTCAGGACATGAGGGGACAACAGTTCCCTGGCGATTCCGGCCCGGGTCCCGTGCCTGCGCACCACCAGCCAGACCCCCTGGCGGGTCAGCCTCGTCCCCCGGGCCGAGAGAAAGACCGCCTCGGAGTCCTCGCGACTGCGCCAACGGGCGGGTTCCATGGCCGGCCGACCGGCTCCCGACAGCCAGTTGCCCAGAGCCTCCTGCGCCATTCGGCCCAGGGGCACGATCCTCTCCCGACGTCCCTTGCCCATCACCTTCGTCAACCGCGACCGGAGATCCACATCGGACAGGGACAATCCGACCAGCTCCGAGACCCGGATCCCGGTTCCGTAGAGGACCTCCAGGATCGCCCGGTCCCTGAGGCCCGACGGCTCCGAACCGGTGGGTGAAGCCAACAGGGCCTCGACCTGAGGTTCGGTCAGGGCCCGGGGCAGGCCACGCGGCACCTTGGGTACCTCCAGGTCCCCCAACGAGTCGGCCGTATTCCCTCCCTCGAGAGCCAGATAGCGGTACAGCGACCTGACGGCCACCGCGGCCCGGGCCACCGACGCCGGTGCCCGGCCCAACTCCCGCAGATGCCCGATGTAGTCCTCCACCGTCTCCACGGTCGCCTCGGGGACACTGAGCCCGCCCAGCCAACTCTCGAATGCCCTCAGGTCCCTGCGGTAGGCGGCGACGGTGTTGGGCGCTCTTCCCCTGACCACGGACAGCCACGTCAGGAACTCCTCGACCTCCGGTCCGATCACCGGCGGGAGGGATCCCGGGGCATCCGGCCGCACTCCCACTCCGGTCAGAGTCCCCTCTGTCTCAGCAGACAGGTGGCCAGGATGGTCTTGGCGTCGGTCAGCTCCCCGGAGCTGATCATGTCGTCGATCTGATCGAAGGTGAAGGCCATCGCCGACATGTGCTGCTCCTCCACCCCGTCGGCCTCGTTCGTCCCCGGCGTCAGACCGCGGGCCACGAACAGGGTGATCTCCTCGTCGGAGAAGCCCGGGGCGGTGTGGGTGACACAGAGCTCATCGATCGTCTCCGCCGTGTACCCGGTCTCCTCCCGGAGTTCGCGGGCCGCACACTCCGCCGGGTTCTCCCCGTCCTTGTCCCTCACCCCGGCGGGGAGTTCGAGGGTCTCACGATCGAGCGGGGTGCGGAACTGACGCACCAGTACCACCCGGTCGTCGTCGAGCAGGGGTACCACCGCCACCGCTCCGGGATGATGCACGACGTCCCGGTCGAACTCGGAGCCGTCGGGTCCCCGATAGTGGCGGGTCGCCATGGTCACCATGGATCCCCGGGCCCGGATTGTCTCCCCCAGGAGGGTGAACTTCGCCTGATCCGCCATTGAGTCTCTGTTTCTCCTCGTGCCTGAGTCGGTGTCCGCAGGAGGTCCCGTCGCCATCGGCTCGATCCTCAGAACCGGCGTCGGAGACGTCAGTCCTGTTCCACCTCGATCGGGTCGACCGCCGGCAGGTGGGGATTACGTCCCTCGGCCCGAGCCAGGGCGGCCCCGACCAGTCCGCGGAAGAGGGGGGCGGGACGGGTGGGGCGACTCTTGAACTCGGGATGGGCCTGGGTGCCGATCCAGAAGGGATGGTCCTCGAGCTCGACGAACTCGACCAGACGGCCGTCGGGAGACACTCCCGAGGCGATCAGACCGGCGGCGGTCATCGCCTCGCGGTACCGGTTGTTGACCTCCCACCGGTGCCGGTGCCGCTCCTGCACCAGGGGGCTCCCGTAGATCGTCGCCACCCGGCTCCCGTCCACGAGGCGGGCCGGATAGGAGCCCAGCCTCATGGTCCCGCCCATGTCGGTGACGTCCCGCTGGGTGTCCATCAGGTCGATCACCGGGTGAGGGGTGAGGGGATCGAACTCCGAACTCGAGGCTCCCTCGAGCCCCAGCACGTTGCGGGCGAACTCGATGGTCATGATCTGAAGGCCCAGGCAGATACCGAGACAGGGGACCTGATTCTCACGGGCGAAGCGAACCGCGCTCACCATTCCCTCGGTGCCCCTCTCCCCGAAACCTCCGGGGACGATCATCCCGTCGAGATTCCGCAGCCGGATCTCGGCGTTGGTGTCGTCGACCTCCTCGGCCTGGATCCACTCCAGGTCGACGTCGACCCCGTGGTGGTACCCGCCGTGCTTGAGCGCCTCCACCACCGACAGGTAGGCGTCGACCAGGGAGACGTACTTGCCAATGAGGCCGATGCGCACCGACCTTCGCGCCGACTCCACCCGGTTGACCAGAGACCGCCATTCCGACAGATCGGGAGGTCCCGAGTCGCAGCCGAGTGTCTCGCACACGAAGTTGTCGAGGCCTTCCTCGTGCAGGACCAGAGGTATCTGGTAGAGATGGGGCGCGTCGGCGGCGTTCACCACCGCCCTCTTCTCCACATCGCAGAGCCGGGAGATCTTGGCCCGGAGATCGTCCTCCACCGGTGACTCGCTGCGCAGCACTATCGCATCGGGTTGGATGCCGCGGCTTCTCAGCTCGGTGACCGAATGCTGGGTGGGTTTGGTCTTCTGCTCACCCGAAGGACCGATGAACGGGACCAGGGTCACGTGCACGTAGCACACCTGCGAGCGCCCGACATCGAGCCGGAACTGCCTGATGGCCTCGAGGAAGGGGAGGATCTCGATGTCGCCGACGGTCCCGCCCACCTCGGTGATCACCACGTCGACGTCCTCGGTGGCCAGGCGGGTGATCCGGGACTTGATCTCGTCGGTGATGTGGGGGATCACCTGAACGGTGCGGCCCAGGTAGTCGCCGCGGCGCTCTGCGGCCAGTACCGCCTGGTATATCGAACCGGTCGTCGCGTTGGAGTCGCGGGTCAGGTTCTCGTCGATGAATCTCTCGTAGTGGCCGAGGTCGAGGTCGGTCTCTCCCCCGTCGTCGGTGACGAAGACCTCCCCGTGCTCGAAGGGGTTCATGGTCCCGGGGTCCACGTTGATGTAGGGGTCGAGCTTCTGCATCGTCACCCTGAGCCCTCGGGCCTTCAGGAGACGGCCGAGTGAGGAGGCGGTGATGCCCTTGCCCAGCGAGCTGGCCACTCCCCCGGTTACGAAGATGTGCTTGGCCACGCGACCTCCCGGATTTCGCGCCTCGGAGAGGGTACTCGCGAACTCGGCCGGCGCCTTGGATCCCACCGGATTCCGCGCCGTTGGGACGGTCAGGGTCGAAGCCGGGCCAACCGGTCCAGGGCCGAGAGCACCCGGTTCCCGGCTATCACCCGGGAGAACGACACCCTCTCGCTGATCAGATTGAGGGCACCGACGAGACCCAGGGTGATCCATTGGCCCACCGGTCCCAGTGCCAGTACGGCGCTGAGCCCCAACGAGGCCCCCACCACGTTGGCTCCGGTGTCACCGGCCATGAGCTTCTCGCGACCCTCCCAGGGCGCCAGGCCCAGGGAAGCCCCCACCGCCAGTACTCCCGCAAGCAGCTCGGAGCCTCGGGCGAAGGGGACCAGGGCCAGGAGCCACAGCACCGCGACCTTGGTCGTCCTGAGGGGAGCGCGGTCGAAGAGGTTGGCCAGATTGGCCGACAGAGCCACCAGCAGACCGGCCCTGATCCAGTCGACGACCGAACCGTCCGGCAACACCAGATAGGCCGCCACCAGGGAGACGACCCCACCTCCCATCAGCTTCAGCATGCCGGTGGTCAGGCGACCTCGGGCCAGGGCCAGGAGGTGGCCGCGGAAGCCTCCTCCGCCGGCTTGACCCGACAGGTCGTCGATCAGACCCAGGATGCCGAAGGCCACGGCCAGGATCAGCGAGGCCGCGGCCCATCTGGATCTCACCTCGAAGGACTCCGGCCGGATCCACGCCATCAGCGAACCAGCCGCGACCACGATCATCACGACCACCCCGGCGGCGGTGGGAATCGAGGAACCCCGGAAGTTCCTACGGAGGAACCGGGGGCGCTCCACCAGCGGTGACACCGCGCTCCACAGGATCGCCGCCCCCAGCAGGGCTCCCAGGGCGATGACCGGTTCCCTGACGCTCATCGACCCAGCCGGCCGCGGAGGGTCCGCCACCCGGCCCGGGCGACTCCCCCCGGCCCGATCCGGGGGAGCAGGGCCGCCAGCAGATCGCGGCCCTGGCGGATGCGATGGGCGAACCCACCCAGCGAGCGACCGGTGTGTCGATGGTCGAACTCGGTGGGCACCTCGACCACCCGGGCACCGTTCCGGACGGCGTCGATGGTCAGTCCCACCTCGAGGCCGAATCGCGGCGCCAGGCGCAGAGACCGGGCCAGTCCGACCGTCATCGCCCTCTGCCCCGACAGGGGGGCGGCGAACACCCGCCCGACCGCCTCGAAGATGCCGGCGGCGGCGAGGTCCCTGACCAGGCCGAAGCCTCCGCGGCCACCCGCCGGGGGCAGGATCGCCACGGTCATGTCCGCGGTCCCGTCCCTCACCGGTCTGACGAGCTTGGTGACCTCCGATGCCGAAGCTCCGGTGTCGGCGTCGACGAACACGACGATGTCCTCGTCGGTGACCGCCTCGGTCCCCGTGACCAGAGCTTCCAGGCCGGCGGCGACGGCTCCACCCTTGCCCCGGTTCTCGACCAACCGGAGAACCCGGGCCCCGGCTCCCGCGGCCGATCGACTGGTGGCGTCCCCCGACCCGTCGTCGACGACCAGCACGGTGTCGAGCCCACCGGTGGCCAGCAGGGCCCGTACAGTCGCACCCACGGTGTCCTGACGCTCGTGGGCGGGAACGATCGCCACCACCCTGCGCTCCCCACGCTCCCGTCCCACCTGCGACGACCCCGATTCGCTCACGGGGCCGGCAACAGTCTTTCGGCGGTCGGATCGGAGCCGTAGTGGCCCACCTCGCCCCGGTCGAGTGCCACCAGGGCCGCCAGATGTCCGGCGAAGGTGGAGCCATGGTCGACGGTGGCCACCCTGGTGGAGAGCAGTTCGTCGGACCGGATGGGACCGACGAAGAAAACCGGATTGTCGTTCTCCGATGACGGCTCGGGCTCGAACGCCACCATCGGGGAGGTGTTCTCCAGCTCCACCGCCGACCTCATGAGCGGCAGGATCAGATCCTCGGGGTCCAGTTCCCCGTCGGCGTCGTCGACGATGTAGAAGCGGGTACCGAATTCCGCCAGCCCGTCCAGGGAGCCCGTGGCGGTTAGGTCTCCGTCGAACTCTATGAAGCCACCGTCCCTCAGCATCTCGAGCACGCCCCGGGTCGGGACCTGGGCATCGGGCCCGGGAACGCTCAACGAATCGGTGGATTCGACCAGGTCGCCGGTGATGTCCGCCAGGACCTCCCCCAGGAGCTGCGATTCGGGGGGCGGAGGCTCGGGAAACAGGGCTCTCAGGAGCCGATTCTGCAGGGCCCGCCGGACGAGGTTCTCACCGTCGTCGGCCAGTCCGAAGACCCGGGCCAGGTCGGCCCGATTCTGGGGGTCGGTGAGATCCAGCCGGGGGGTGAGCCACACCACACCGTCGAAGCGGGCCGCCGCCCCCAGGATGGCCACCCTGAGGGTCTCGACCCGGGCGGGATCAACGCCCTCGACCGCTATCACCAGCACCGGGACGTCCTCCAGACGCCGCCCCCCGATCAGGGGCAGGGCGTTGGCCTCCAGGATGGCCCTCTCCTCCTGCTGGGCGGCCAGGAGTTCCCGCTGCTGCTGGAGTTCGTTGCGGAGATCGTTCCGCTCCGATTCCAGGATGTCGACGTTGCGCCTGAGGGTTCCCACCACGAAGCCGTCGACGAACGTGGACCCGAGGGCCACTCCTATTCCCAGCGCCAGGAACACGGCCACGATGGAGACGATGTGGTAGCGGAGGTTGATCACGACCGATCACTCCGGGGTGGGGGTGTCGGTCGGGTGTCGGGGGGAGGTGGGCAGATCATTGGAGATTCAGCCACAGGGTACGCAGAACAAGGCGGATCGGCTCGGTCACGAAGGCGATGACGGCAATGGTGAACAGGGCCGACAGGACCAGCATGGTGAGGTCGCGCTTGCGGACCTGGGTCCGGTACAGCCGGGACACCCCCTTGGCATCGACCAGGATGGGGGCGACCTTCATCCGGGTGAGGAAGGTCGACGCCATGCCCTCCCGGCCCTTGTCGAAGAAGTCCACCATGGAGGTGTGGCTGCCCACCAGCACGATCAGCTCGGCTCCCTTTTCGTAGGCGAGCTGCAGGGCGACGTCCTCGCTGGTGCCGTTGGCCTCCATCACCTTGTAGTCGAAACCCATCCGGTCGAGGCGCCGGGAGCCCGGCGCCTCCCCGTCGGGGAAGGCGTGCACCACCAGCTCGGCTCCGACCCTGAGTGCGTCTCCTGACACGGAGTCGAAATCCCCCACGATGAGGTCGGGCTTGAAGCCGTTCTCGATGAGGGCGTCGGCTCCCCCGTCGACCCCGATCAGGACGGGTTTCAGCTCGCTCACGTAGCCGATCCTCTTGAGGGCCAGAAGGTCCTCGCGAAAGTCCAGTCCCCGTACGACGACCAGCACGTGACGGCGTCGAAGGTCGGTTGAGAGATCGGGGATGGACGGCCGGTCGGTCAGCAGGTGACGTTCTCGGCGGAGGTACTCCAAGGTGTTGGTCGCGAACTGGTCCAGCTCCCCGCTCATCGACTCCCGGGCGACCTCCAGACGGGCCTCCACCGCCTCTCGGCTCTGGCGGACGCCGCGGCCGACGATGCGGTCCCCGATTCTGAGTTCGTCGCCCACGACGGTGAGCTGGGCCCCCTCCTCGATGGAGTCGAGCGTCTCGGTACCGACCTCGTCGAGTAGGGGTATGCCCGCCGAGGTGATCACGAGGGCACCGAGGTTCGGATACCGCCCCGTCATCGACGACGAGGCGTTCACCACCGCCACGACCCCCCGGGCCACCAGGGCATCAGCGGCGACCCGGTCGATGTCCTGGTGGTAGATGAGAGCGATGTCCCCGGTGCGCAGCCTGGGGATGAGATTCTTGGTTCGGCGGTCCTTCATGGCCCGGCCGGTGACGGGAGTGTCGACGGTTGTCCTCTCCGCTCCCCGACCCAGCTTCATGGCGCAGTCTCCCGGTCACGTCGGGCACGGGCCGCGGCCGCCATTTCCAGTAGTTCGGCGGCGTGGGTACGGCCCGACTCCGAATCCGGCCTCCCGGCGAGCATACGGGCCAGTTCGACCACCCGGGCGTCGTCATCGGCGACCAGGGCCGATGACATGACTCCTGCTCCGTCGTCGGATTTCAGTACCACCACATGCCTGTCGGCGAAGGCGGCCACCTGCGGAAGGTGTGACACCACCAGGACCTGATGATCCGCTCCGAGTCGGCACAGCGACTCCCCCACCGCCAGAGCGGCCTGGCCACCGATCCCGGCGTCCACCTCGTCGAAGACGAGGGTCTCGGGCCCGGCGGTCAACACCAGGCGCAGTGCCAGCATCACCCGGGCCAGCTCACCGCCCGAGGCCACCCGGGCCAGGGGCAGCGGATCGTGGCCGGCGTTGGCGCTGAAGAGGAACTCGACATGATCCATGGGGGGTGGCCCCGAACACCTGACCTCGAACGATGCCTTGGGGAGAGCGAGATCCCCCAGGCGGCCCGTGACCTCCTTGCCGAGGGGAACAGCGGCATTGGCCCGGGCCGTGGCCACCGCCCGGGCCCGGAGATCGACCTCGGCCGCGGCCGCCGCCGCCTCGGCCTCCAGTTCGGCCGCCACCTCCTCGTGTCGCTCCAGTTCGTCGAGACGGCGCCGGGCCTCGATCCCGAAGGCCACCACCTCGCCCAGGTCGTCGCCGTACTTCCTGATCAGATCGTGGAGAAGCCGTCGACGCCGGCGCACGAACTCCAGCCTCTCGGGGTCCATCTCGAGAGCTTCCTCCAGCGAGCGCAACTCGGTGGCGATGTCCTCGAGTTCACCCCCGACCGCGGCCAGTCTCCGGTGCAGGTCAGCGAAGGGGGCCTTTCCCGCCAGGGCCAGCAGGGCCTCACCCAGACGATCGGAAACACCGCTCTCACCGCCGAGGCTCTCCCGGGCCGAGGCGGCGGCCTCTATGTGGGAGGTGGCGTCGGCCAGCAGGTCCTCCTCGGCCTCCAGCCGGAGATCCTCGTCGGGATCGGAGATGCCGGCCGAGGCGATCTCCTCGGTCTGGTACCGAAGCAGATCTATCTCATGGGCCCGGGCCCGGGCATCGCCGCCCAGATCACCGAGTCGCCGCTCGATACCCGCCAGTGTCTCCCGGGCCTCCTCCAGGGCACCCAGATCCACCCCGCCGTACTGGTCGAGCAGACGTCGCTGGACCGAGGTGGACAGCAACGACTGATGCGAATGCTGCCCGTGGAGGTCGACATGCCGGCGAGCCAGCTCCGCCAGGTGGGCCGCGGTGACCATCCTTCCGTCGATGTAGGCCCGGCTGCGGCCCTGCACCGGGATCACCCGGGTCACCACGATCTCATCGCCGTCGATCACGAACCGGCCCTCGACCACCGCCTCGGAGGCGCCGTGCCTGACCATCTCGCCGAGGGCCCGGCCCCCGCTGAGGAGGCTGATGGCGTTGACGATCATGGTCTTGCCCGCCCCGGTCTCACCGGTGACCGCGGTGAGCCCCGGGCCGAGGACCAGGGCCAGTTCCTCGACGATCCCCAGGTCGCGCACGGAGAGTTCAACCAGCATCGGAGCCTCCCGCGGTTCGGGCCGCCCCGGAGCGGATCATGGGCCCCCCAGGCCGAACTTGGCCTTGAGGATCTGGTGGAAGTGGTCGTCGGTGGACGTCACCAGCAGGGCGTCGGTGCCGCTGCGGCCCGCCACGACGGTGTCGCCCTCGGACAGGGCACATACCTGCCGCCCGTCGACCGCCAGGATCGCCTCCCGGTCGCCCGCCACCCAGATCCGGACCTCGGTGTCGGGATCGAGGACCAGGGAACGGTCGAACAGGGTGTGGGGGGAGACCGGGGTGAACAGGATCGCCCGGTGGCGCGGTTCCACGATCGGACCCCGGGCCGACAGCGAGTACGCGGTGGATCCCGTCGGGGTGGCCACGATCAGTCCATCGGCGGAGTAGGTGGTGAACGGCCGACCGTCGAAGGCCACGCCCAGATGGACGGTGTGACCCGCCATCTTCTTCTCGACCACTCCCTCGTTGACCGCCATCCACGGGCCGTCGACCCGACCTCCCACCCGCTCGACCCTCAGCTCGATGGTCATACGGCGCTCGATTCGCCCGTCGCCGGTCAGTACGGCGGCGATGGCAGCGTCGACGCCGTCGGGTTCGACCGCAGCGAGGTATCCCAGGCTTCCGGCGTTCACCCCCAGAACCGGAACCTGGGCCCGGGCGACGAGGGCCAGGGTACGCAGCATGGTCCCGTCGCCGCCGACGCTCACGGCCAGTGCGGCCTCACCCACGGCGTCGGCTTCACCCAGGGCCAGATCCCGCCTTCCCAGATGGGCGGCGTCCTCCCGCGGCAGCCGCACCACGTGGCCCGCGGCCAGGAGCCGCTCGAGGGTCGCCGCGGCCAACCTCTGGGCCTCGGGGCGCTCGGGATGCACGGTCATGAGTATCAGGCTCAAGGAGTCTCCACCCCGGAAACGGCGGCCACGGCGGCCGTGATGAGGCGTGCC
>DRKF01000553.1 GCA_011051915.1 Acidimicrobiales bacterium
CGTCGAGTTCATGTTCCCCTGGGGCTGGGGTGAACTCGAGGGCGTGGCCAACCGGGGTGACTTCGACCTCCGGGCCCACGCCGAACACTCCGGCCAGGCTCTCGAATACTTCGATCAGGCCACGGGCGAGCGCTACGTGCCCCACGTCATCGAACCGGCGGCGGGGGCCACCCGCTCGATGATGGCCTTCCTGATGGCCGCCTACCACGAGGAGGAGGTGAGGGGGGAGACCCGTACCGTCCTGCGACTGGATTCCAGGCTGGCCCCCTACCAGGTGGCGGTACTGCCCCTGTCGAAGAAGGACACCCTCAGGCCCATGGCCCGGGCGGTGCTGGCCGAGCTGCAACCCCACTGGCAGGTGGAGTACGACGAGACCCAGGCCATCGGTCGCAGGTACCGCCGTCAGGACGAGATCGGCACACCGCTGTGCGTGACCGTCGACTTCGACAGCCTCGAGGACAAGGCGGTGACGGTGAGGGACCGCGACTCCATGGAGCAGGAGAGGGTGCCCCTCGACGAACTGGTCGGCCATCTGGCCCGGAGGCTCGGAAACCGGGTCTGCTGAGCCGTGAGGATCTTCGATCTGGTGGAGTTGACTGAGCTGACGCAGCTGGCCCGGCCGGCTGTGCCGACCGAGCTGAGTGATTCGGCCGGTCTGGTGACCCGCGAAGGGGGGGATGAGGTCGACGGGGGCGTTCTGGCCCTCGAGATGGCCCGCCTGGTCGGCCTGAGCTCGGAGGTGCCGGCGACAGGTGTTCCCACCACCCTGGTCGTGGGTGCCGCGGACGCCGCCTCTCTCGTGGGCGAGGACCCTTCGGGGGCCCGGGAGTCCCTCGCCGCGGCCCTCGCCACCCGCCTCGATCCCGGCTCGATGTGGGTCGTGCGGCCCAGCCCGGTGCGGCCGGGGATCCTGGCCCCCGGTCAGGGGCCGCCACGTGTGATCTCCCATCTCGGGGTGGCGCCCGACGACACCCTGGAGAAGGTGCGGCTGCGCACCCTGGGCACCGTCCTGGGTGGGGTGGACCCCGAGACCCTCCGCGAGATCGATGATCTCGCTTCCGCCCTGGCCCCCGATGAAGGTCGGGGGCCCCGGGCCGACATCACCGCCGTGGTGCTCCGGAGGTACCGGGAGACGATCGGCTCGGACCCGGTCGCGGCCCCGCTCGTCGACGCCCCTGTCGCCGAGCAGGTGGCCGCCGCCTGTGCCCACGTCGTGGCGTCGTGCCCCGACCCCTCCGCCGGGCGGGTGGGTCTCGTGATCCAGGCGATGGCGGTCGTCGCCCCCGAATCCGGCGGTGGACACGGGACCGTGTTCAGTCGCGATCCCGACGACGGGACCGAGACCGTCACCGTGGCGTTCCGGGCCGGGCCCCTGGGTGACACCCGTCCCACGGCGGACCTGCCCCGGGTGCCGTTGACGGGCTGCGATGCCCTGACACCGATGGCGGGTCTGCTGGCGGGCCTGGCGGTGGCACTCGAACTCGAGCTGGCCGACATGGCCGAGATCGACTTCGTGCACACCGGCGACGAACTGGCCCTGGTGGGGGGTCGGGCCGCCCGACGGAGCGGCAGGGCCGCCCTGGAGGTGGCCGTCTCGTTGGCCTCCGACGACCGCTTCGGTGTGAGCCGGCGCGAGGCCGTGGCCCGCATCACCCCGGCCCATCTGGAACAGGTTCTTCACCCCACCCTCGAACGTGAGGGGCTCGAGGTCATCGCCCGCGGTCTGGCGGCCTCGCCGGGTGCCGCCTCGGGGGTGGTGGTGTTCGACGCCGACAGCGCCGTGTCCCTCGCCTCGGGGGGTACGGCGGTCATCCTGGTGGCCCGCGAGACGTCACCGGAGGACGTTCACGGAATGCAGGCCGCCGCCGGCATCCTGACATCCCGAGGTGGTCTGGCCAGCCACGCCGCGGTGGTGGCCCGGGGTTGGGGCAAGCCCGCGGTGTGCGGAGCGGCGGGGATCGAGATCGGTGACGGGTACTTCACCGTCGAGGGTCGAAGGGTGGACAGCGGTGAGGCCCTGTCGATCGACGGCAGCACCGGCGAGGTGTTCATCGGCGAGGCGGCCACCAGCGAACAGGGTCTGCCGGCGAGTTTCGAGACCGTCCTGTCGTGGGCCGACGAGATCAGGGGTGGAGCTCTCGGGATCAGGGCCAACGCCGACACCGGGGAGGATGCCGCCACGGCCGTGGCCCTGGGAGCGGAGGGCATCGGCCTCTGCCGCACCGAGCACATGTTCCTCTCCGGGGAGCGGCTCGGTCTCATGCGCCAGATGATCCTGGCGGAGACCCCCGGCCGGGAGAGGATGGCCCTCACCCGGCTGCGAAGGGCCCAGAGGGACGACTTCCTTCCCGTCCTGGAGGAGATGGACGGGCTTCCGGTGACGGTGAGGCTCCTGGATCCCCCCCTGCACGAGTTCCTGCCCGACGTGGAGGAACTGTCCCTGGCCGAGGCCCGCGGCGAACTGGACGCCGAGGGTCTCAAGCTGCTGGCCGCCGCCCGCAGCCGCCGCGAGCAGAACCCCATGCTCGGCACCCGTGGGGTGAGGTTGGGCTGGATAAAGCCGGGCCTGTACGCCATGCAGGTGAGGGCCCTGGTGGAGGCCGTGGCCGAAAGGGTCCGGGCCGGGGGCGATCCCCGGGTGGAGGTGATGATCCCCCTCACGGTCAGCGGGCCGGAGATGGCCGGGGCCCGGCGGTGGGTCACCGAGGCCCTCGACGAGCTGGGGGTGGAACCCGGCCGGGTTCAGGTGGGGACCATGATCGAGACACCCCGGGCGGCTCTGGTCGCCGGAGAGCTGGCCGCGGTGGCCGACTTCTTCTCCTTCGGCACCAACGACCTCACCCAGCTCACCTTCGGTTTCAGTCGCGACGACGTGGAGAACAGCATCATGGGTGTCTACCTGGAGGAGGGGCTGCTGGACGCCAATCCATTCGACACCCTCGACTCCTCGGGGGTGGGTGAACTCCTGAGCCTCGCGGTGGAGAGGGGCAGGCGGGCCCGGCCGGGGATGAAGATCGGGGTGTGCGGTGAACATGGGGGGGATCCCGCCTCCATCTCCCGGTTCATGGAACTGGGCGTCGACTACGTGTCCTGCTCGCCCTACCGGGTGCCCGTAGCCCGCCTGGCCGTGGCCCAGGCCCTGCTCGCCACCGAAGCCGCGGCCGGCTGACTGCTCGGGGTCCCTCGTTCGGGGGGCTGTCCGCCGACTGCTCGGGGTCCCTCGTCCGGGGGGCTGCCCGCCGACTTTCATCGGGGTGAGGGTGGAGGGGCTGCCCGCTGACCCCCACCGGACCGCTGCTAGCGTCGGATGTGCTGATGGGGATCAACGAGGACGACATCCAGAGGGTCCGCGACGAGACCGATCTGGTCGCGGTGATCAGCCAGTACGTGGCCCTCAAGCGCTCGGGTCGGAGGTGGGTGGGGTTGTGTCCGTTCCACGGTGAGAAGACCCCCTCGTTCTCCGTCAACTCCGAACTCGGCTTCTACCACTGCTTCGGATGCCAGAGGTCCGGCGACGCCATCACGTTCATCCGCGAGATCGAGGGTTTCGACTTCCCCGAGGCCATCGAGTGGCTGGCGGGCCGGGCCGGTATCACCCTGCGCTACACCGACGATGCCGACGGCGGTCGGAGGCGGTTGCGACGCAAGAAGCTGCTCGCCGCCGTCGCTGAGGCGGTCGATTTCTACCATCGTCGCCTCATGACGGCTCCCGACGCCGGCCCGGCGCGGGGATACCTCCGCACACGGGGGTACGGCAGGGAGACCGTGGAGACCTTCCGGCTGGGGTGGGCCCCCGACGACTGGGATGCCCTGGCCCGGTCCCTGAAGCTCGCCCCCGACGAACTGGAGTCGGCCGGTCTGGGATTCGTGAACCGGCGGAACCGTGTCCAGGACTCCTTCCGGGCCCGGGTCATGTTCCCGATCTTCGACCCGTCGGGGACACCGGTGGGGTTCGGGGCCCGGCAACTGCCGGGCGGCGATCCACCCAAGTACAAGAACACCTCCGAAACGGAGATCTACTCCAAGAGCCGGATCCTCTACGGGTTGAACTGGGCCAAGAAGAACGCGGTGGCGGCCGGCGAGTTGATCGTGTGTGAGGGTTACACCGACGTGATCGGCTATTTCGAGGCCGGTCTGCCCCGGGCCGTGGCCACCTGTGGAACCGCCCTCACCGAGGAGCACGTGAAGCTGATGAAGCGGTTCGTCAACCGACTCGTGCTCTCCTTCGACGCCGACGGGGCCGGCCGGGCCGCCGCCGACCGCTTCTACGAGTGGGAGAAGAAGTACGAGATCGAGGTCCTGGTCGCCGACCTGCCCGAGGGCGCCGATCCCGGGGAACTGGCCCGCGACGAGAGCACCCGACCCCGGTTGCGGGAGGCGGTCGAGAAGGCGGTTCCGTTTCTCCGCTACCGGATCGACCGGGTGATGGCGGCGGAGCGTCTCGA
>DRKF01000554.1 GCA_011051915.1 Acidimicrobiales bacterium
ATCGATGAATCGATCAGAAGGTCGGTCTATCTCATGGGAGTCGTGCTGATCGACCCGTCCCACTCGGCCCAGGCTCGTCGCGCTCTGCGAGATCTGGTTCCGAACGGCCAGCGAAGGATCCACTTCAACGGCGAGAAGGACGGTACACGGCGGAGGATTCTTTCCCAGGTGGCCCGGATTCCCTTCGATTGGAGGGTGTATGTCACCGAAGGCGCCAAACAGACGGAGTCGCGCGAACGTCTTCTCCTGCATATCGCCGAGGACCTGGTCGTCGCCAAGGCCTCCCTCATGGTCCTGGAATCGCGGCACGGACAGGACGAGGCCGACCGGAGACTGCTCTACGGCAGGTTGGGGCCGGCACCACGGCTTCAGTACGCCCACGCCGAGGCAGCGACGGAACCGCTCCTCTGGCTACCCGACTGCCTGACCAGGGCCTGGGGTCGCGGTGGTGACTACCGGAAGCTGCTCGAGAGTCTGGGAATCAGCCCCCAGGTTGTCGACGTAGAGTGATCCGATGCGCGCAAAACCCGGCCGCTCACCGTCCGGTGAGGAGCCGGGTCCACTTCCTCGGGCTACTGCCCTCGGCAGGTTCATTGTCCGTGATTCGGAGTAGGAAATCAAGCCGCCCAGCGGCTACAGGTCCTCGATGAGCTCCTTGAGCTTGGCGATGATCTCGACCTTGCCGGCGGTGTCGAAGGCCATGGGCTGCACGTTCAGGTAGGTGACCCCGGCTTCGGCCATGGCCGCCAGGCGTTCCCTGACGAAGGACTCCGGACCGATCAGGGACGTGGCGGCCAGGAATTCGGAGGGTATGGCGGCCTCGGCCTCCTTCTTGTGGCCGTCGAGGTACAGGTCCTGGATGCGGGCGGCCTCCTCGGTGTACCCGTACTTCTGCATCAGGGTGTTGTAGAAGTTCTTCCCCCGCGCCCCCATGCCCCCGATGTAGAGCGCCGCTATTCCCCTACCGGCATCGCGCAGGTGTTCGGTGCCGTCCCCGATGGCCACCATGGAACCGGCGATCACACCCAGCTCGCCCAGAGCGGGATCGCGTTTGGCCCGGCCCCGGGCCAGGGCGTCGCCCCACACCGACTCGGCCTTCTCCGGCCAGAAGAAGATCGGCAGCCAATACTCCGCCAGCTCCGCCGTCATCTCCACGTTCCTGTCGCCCAGAGCGGCGACGACGACCGGTATGTGCTCCCTGAGCGGATGGTTGATCAGCTTGAGGGGCTTGCCCAGACCGGTGCCCTCCTCGGCGGGCAGGGGGAGCTTGTAGTAGCGGCCGTCGTAGACCAGCTTCTCCCGGCGCCACAACATCCGGCAGATCTCGATGATCTCCCGGGTCCGTCCCACCGGGGCGTCGTAGCGGACACCGTGGAACCCCTCGATCACCTGGGGACCCGAGGCCCCCAACCCCAGCATGGCCCGTCCCCCGGTGAGGGCGTCGAGGCCGGCGGCCGTCATACCCAGCACGGTGGGGGTCCGGGTGTAGATGGGGAGGATCCCGGACCCGATCTCGATTCTCTCGGTCCTCGCCGCCAGGAACCCCATGGCGGTGACGGCGTCGAAGGTGTAGGCCTCCGGCACCCAGACCGCGTCGAGGCCCGCCTTCTCGAGTTCGACTATCTCCTCGACGGCCTCGGTGTAGCCGGCGGCGTAGCCCAGCAGGGTTCCCACCTTCATCTTCGGTTCGGTCACGGTTTCTCCTCGTCGGTTGTCTCGAGATTGTGGTCCACCCAGTTGTCCAGCTCCTCCCACCGGGCGGCCAGCCAGCGGGCGAACTCCTCCCGTCCGGAGGGTACGTCGGCACGGGAGTGCCGCCAGAGCCTGATTCTCACCGGATACCGCAACGGCACCGAACGCCAGATGTGGACCGGATCGGTGAGCTGCTCGAATCCCACGTGGCCGACCACCACCACGTCGGCGTCGGGTCTTCCCTCCAGCAGCGCGGCGGCACCCGCCGACCGGGGCGGCAGGAGATGGTGGAGACGTTCGGCCCGCTCGGCCGCCTCGGGATCGGTGGACCGCAGCTTCTCGACGATCCGGCGTCTCTTGGCCGGACGGGAGAGCCCACCCTCGGGGTAGATGATGAGGGCCTCGTCGGGTCCGGAGTCGGCCGCCATCGCCCTCATGGCCGCCAGCTCGGTTCCCATGTCCGAACTGGTCCGGTCGACGAAGTGGTTGGGGAGTCGGTGACCCACCACGTCGATGCTGGGCTCGTTGCGCAGTTCGGCCATGAACACGACCCTGATTCCCATGTCGGCCAGGTTCGTCCACAGCACCGGTGAGACCAGGGCGTCGACCAGACTGACATGACGGGCCAGCACCACGACCGGACCCGGACGGGCGAGGTCGAGTCCCTCGATGGAGTACCGCAGGCCGAGGGTGGACCGTATGAGCCCGATGAGGGTGCCCAGCCACCAGGTCTCGAGCGACCGCTCCCGGGCCTGAGCCCTCGGGGTGTGGGTGCGGGTCCCGAACCCCTCGGCCACCCACAGGACGAACGCCGCCACCGCGGTCACCGCCGCCAGGACGACCCACCCGACGACGAACAACACGATCCGGGCCGTTCCCAGGCCCCATCGCCCCATCACCAGATCGACCAGGGCCGCCACCACCAGGAGAACGGGTGACAGCACCAGCAGCACGGGAGCCGCCAGCATCACCCCGCCCACGGTCAGCAGGCGGCGGAGAACGGTTCGCGGGCGGGATACCCGCCGGGTCCGGTAGTCGCCTGCCACGGCGGTGATGATCACAGACCTCCGGGCGCGGCGCCAGCGGGGTCCGTCGGTGGGTACCCTCGCCGGAATGGCCTTCGACCGACCGGCGAACCTCGAGGAGCTCCTGGCCCAGGGCCGCGACGGATGCGTGTTCTGCGCCGTCGCCCGGGGAGACTCCCCGGCCTGGGTCGTGCACTCCGACGAGCACACCCTGGCGTTCATGGACCTGCTGCCCATGACCCGGGGGCACTGCCTGGTGATCCCCCGGCGTCACCACGACGACATCTGGGACCTCGACGCCGAGACGGCCGGACACGTGATGGAGGCGGCCACGATCGTGGCCCACAAGATCCGCGACACCCTTCGACCCGCCGGGCTGAACCTGTTGAACAACAACGGCCGGGCCGCCGACCAGTCGCAGTTCCACTTCCACATCCACGTGATACCCCGCTACGGGCGGGATCGGCTGCTGCACCCGTGGGAACGGACATTCGGCGACCCCGCCGAGATCGCCGCGGTGGCCGACATCATCAACGGGGCCCGAGCCGAACCCTGAGCTGAGCTACGACCCCGCCCGCTGGGCGACTCAGAACATCACATCGTTGAAGGGCGCTCTCGGCCAGGCCAGCATCCGGGCCAGGCGGCCCACGGAGTCGGCGTGACCGCTCAGCCGTCCGGCCCCGGCCATGACCGGTGGGGAGACGGTACCCATCACCAGGGAGGCCCACGAATCGATCGCGGCCCTCACCGCCGGTTCCTCGCGACTGCGCACGACCCGGGCCCGACCGTCCCGGACCTCGAGGGACCACGCACCGTTGTTGGCCTCGAACATGTCGTCGACCACCCCGATCACAATCTCGCCGTCGACTGGGTACCGGCGGGCCTCCATGACCGCCGGCAGGTCGAGTATTCGGGTCCAGGTCCAGTGGGACAGGGCCCGGACGGCCACCGCGTTGGGGTTGACCAGGGCCCAGGGGAGGGGGTCGTCGGGGGGTACGTACGCGGTGACCACACCGGTGAGGTCCAGGTCCAGCACGAATCGCCAGAGGTCCATGCGAACCGCCGGATCGGCCGCGATCAGCATCTCGACCCTGACCGGCGAGGCGGGGACGGGTACCCCCGCCGGCTGGCTGCCCACCCGCCAACCGACTACACCCACCGGAGTACCGGACTCGTCACGGGCCACCACGGTGAACATCTTGGACATCCCCCGACGGTCGTGCTCCCGGTCGGCGACCAGGTCGTTCCAGACGAGATCGGGACGGGTGGTCATACCCGGGGTCGCGGCCCTCATGGCCTCGTGGAGCCCGGGCAGGTCGCCGCGCACCCCGCTCAGCTCGGCCAACTCCAAGTCGACACCGGCGGTGGGCGCCGTGGGCAGGAACTCCACCTCGGAGCGGGTGACCTCGGCCCGGGCGTACAACGTGGTGACCCCGAACCCGAACCGACCGTAGATGGATCCCTCCGAGGCGGTGAGAACCGTGGCCGGCTCCCCGGCCGCGGCCATCTCGGTGAGCTGACGGGTGAGCAGGGTCCGGAGCAGACCCCGGCGTCGGTGGGTGGGGAGCACCGCCACCGAGGTCACCCCCGGGGTGCGGACAGAGGTCCCCCCGGGCAACGTGGTCTCCATCGAAAAAGCGGCGGTCTTCCCGACCGGGCCCCCGTCCAGCTCGGCACACCAGGCGTAGGGCTCGGCGTGGGCGTGCTGCCAGGCCGACTTCACCCCGTCCTCGGGTGGTGTCCAGCCGAAGGCCACGGAATCCACGGCCATGAGGACCTGATCATCGTCGGGGCGGGGCCGGCGCAGCACGGGTTCGCTCATGAACCCATGCTGACACGTCGAACGCGAAACCGACCCGGAGTTTCCGTCTTGGGGAACCCCGGGTCGGTGTGGTGCTGGGCCCGATGGGCCGGTCACTCAGGCCGCGTAGTCCACCACCACCTCGTCGTGCCCCAGGCTGAGGCGGGTACCGGTGGGGCTCCACCGGCCCTCGTGGCCGTTGACGGTGTAGGTGCCCTCACCCCGGAGGTAGAACACCCCGGTGCCGCGGGCGTCGAGAACGATGTTGCGCCCGACGAGGGCCACCTTCACGTTCGAACCGGTGATCGAGGCCGTGCCGTCGAAGCCCCGGTAGATCATCACCCCGCGGTCGGTCTCGGTGAGGGTGCCCTCACCGGTCACGTTGATGTCGGCGTCACCGGCCACGTCGATGATGTAGAGCCGTCCGCTGCCGCTGATCTCGATGGACCCCCCTCCGTGGAGGGCGGCGGTACCGTGACCCTCGGCGTGGAGCACACCGGTGCCGTCACCGGATTCCACGGCTCCGGCCGGCCCGGCGAAGGCGGCCACGCTCATCATGGCCAGGACTCCGAACAGGATCGCTGCCAACTTCTTGGTGGTCTTCATCTCTCTCATCTCCCTAGGTGGGTGCCCGCTGTTGTGACACCACTGAGAGTGAGCGGAGGGGATGATGGCGCCATGGCCGCCATGTGAGGAGTCGGTTAGGGCCGTCCGGTCAGCGGCCCGGCACCGGGACGGTCAGCTCGGCCCCGCCCCAGCCCGAGACCTGGTCCCGCCCCTGGACGGTCACCTCGGTGACGTCCTCGGGGATCTCGACCCCGTCCAGGGACCGGGTGAAGGGTTGCTCCGAAGCGTGGTCGTGGAGCAGCGGCCGCTCACCCAGAACCGTTCCGTCGGGGGCCAGAACCCTCCAGCCGTCGGCGTAGCGGTCGGGCGAGTCGTAGGGGCTGGCGAGGGTCACGTCGAATCGATAGGTACCCCCGGCCTCGGGGGTTATCACGACATCGAGGACATCGGGATAGAGCACCTGGGCCTCCTCGGCCGTGGTCGTAGTGGTCGAGGGCGCGGCCGTGACATCTGATCCCGCCGTGGTGGATACGGCCGTGTCGGTCCCGACCGACGAGACGGTGGCCTCCGGCCCCGATGCGTCACCGCACGCCGCGGCCAGCACCGCCAGGGACACCAGCAACGCCAGTATCGGGATTCTGCGGTCGACACGGTTCCGGATCATCCCGTTGGACGCTATCCCCCCGCCGGCCCCAGTCGGTTCCGCCCCCACCGGGAATCGCAGCGGCGGGACCGACGTCGGTATGCTCCCCGCCGTCGACCCAGGACCCGGCGGCGTGCCGGTCCGACCTAGATCAGGGGTACGAATGCCAGGGGACTCAACACCGGAACCTTCTTCGCGGGGCTGGAACTTCGCCGACATCTGGGAGGCGGTGGCCGCCGCCGTGCCCGAGCGGGCCGCCCAGGTGCAGGGAGACCGGAGGGTGTCGTGGGGGGAGATGGACACCCGGGCCAACGGAATCGCCGCCACCCTGCTGGCGGCGGGGGCCGGCGAGCAGGACAAGGTCGCCCAGTACCTCTACAACTGCCCGGAGTTCATGGAGTCGCAGTTCGCGATCTTCAAGGCCGGGCTGGTGCCGGTGAACACCAACTACCGCTACACGACCGACGAGCTGTTGTACCTGTGGGACAACGCCGATGCCGTGGCGGTCATCTTCCACGGCACCTTCACTCCCGTCATCGAGGAGATCCGGGATCGCCTGCCCCGGATCCGTACCTGGATCTGGGTCGACGACCACAGCGGCCCGAAACCCGACTGGGCCGTGGCCTACGAGGACGCAGCCGCCTCTCACCCCGAACGGGCCATCGGGCCGTGGGGCCGGTCCGGAGAGCACATCTACATGCTCTACACCGGAGGAACCACGGGTATGCCCAAGGGTGTGATGTGGGAGCAGGGGGAGCTCACGAAGCTCCACCGGGCGACCGACCCCGAGTTCCCCGAGGAACCCGATCTCGAGTACGTCGGCCGCAAGGCGGAGGAGTCCGCCGACGTGGTCGGCGTACCGTGCTGTCCCCTCATGCACGGGACCGGGGCGTTCACCAGCCACACGATCATGCATCTCGGGGGCACCCTGGTCACCCTCGAGGGTCGCCACTTCGAGGCCACCGAGCTGCTGGACACCATCGAGCGGGAGAGGGTGCAGAGGATCGCCATCGTGGGCGACGCCTTCGCCAAGCCGATCCTCGCGGCCCTGGAGGCCGAACCGAACCGCTGGGACCTCAGCAGCCTTGTGGCCATGATCAGTTCGGGTGTCATGTGGAGCGCGGAGACCAAGGCCGGGCTGCTGGCCCACCATCCGGGCATGATCCTGGTCGACGCCTTCTCCTCATCGGAGGCCCTGGGAATGGGCCAGTCCGTCTCCAGCGCCGCCGGTACCGCCGGTACCGCCAGGTTCGAGCTCGGTGAGCGGGCGGTGGTCATCGACGACGAGGGCCACCTCATCGAGCCGGGTTCGGGGAAGACGGGCCGGGTGGCGGTGAGGGGGATCCTCCCCACCGGCTACTACAAGGACCCCGAGAAGACGGCGCGAACGTTCATCGAGATCGACGGCGAGCGGTTCTCCACCCCGGGGGACTACGCCCGGGTGGAGGCCGACGGCTCGCTGACCCTGCTGGGCCGGGGTTCGGTGTGCATCAACACCGCCGGAGAGAAGGTGTATCCCGAGGAGGTCGAGGAGGCCCTCAAGCGCCATCCCTCGGTCCACGACGCCGTGGTCGTCGGTGTTCCCGACGACCGGTTCGGTCAGGCCGTGACCGGCGTGGTCGAACTCCGCGAGGGCCACGACCTTCACGCCGATGAGCTGATTTCGACGGTCAAGGAACACCTGGCAAGCTACAAGGCACCCAAGAGGGTGGTCTCGATTCCGAGCATCGGGCGGGCCGCCAACGGCAAGGTCGACTACAAGCGACTCACCGCCTACGCCTGTGACGCCCTGGGCATCCATCCCTGATTCCCGGACCCCGCCGGGAACATCCCATACAAGGAGAAGCAATGGCTGATCTCGGCTACGACAACAAGGTGGCGATCATCACCGGAGCCGGAGGCGGCCTGGGCCGCAGCCACGCCCTGATGTTCGCCCGTCGTGGGGCCCGGGTGGTGGTCAACGACCTCGGCGGCAATGTCGACGGCACCGGGGCCGACGCCAGCGCCGCCCAGAAGGTCGTGGACGAGATCGAGGCCGCCGGAGGCATCGCGGTGGCCGACCACAACTCGGTGGCCACCCCCGAGGGAGGCCAGGCCATCGTCGACACGGCGCTGGAGAACTTCGGTCGCGTCGACATCGTCGTGAACAACGCCGGAATCCTCCGCGACAAGACCTTCGCCAAGATGACCGACGATCTGGTGACCCCCGTCATCGACGTTCACCTCAAGGGGGCGTTCAACGTCACCCGACCGGCGTGGACCCACATGCGCGAGCAGGGCTACGGCCGGGTTGTCAACACCTCCTCCAGCTCGGGCATCCTGGGCAACTTCGGTCAGGCGAACTACGCCGCCGCCAAGGCCGGCCTGGTCGGCCTCACCCGGGTCCTGGCCGCCGAGGGAGCCAAGTACAACATCAAGGCCAACGCCATCGCCCCCGTGGCCCGGACCCGCATGACCGAGGAACTCCTCGGCCCGCTCGCCGACTTCCTCGAGCCCGAGAGCGTCTCCCCCGTGGTGGGCTGGCTGGCCCACGAGGACTGTCCCGTCACCGGCGAGGTGTACACGGTGGGTGGCGGCCGGGTGGCCCGCTTCTTCACGGGCATGACCCCCGGGTGGTTCGAGCGGGGCCAC
>DRKF01000555.1 GCA_011051915.1 Acidimicrobiales bacterium
AGAAGACGAGATCCACGAAATCCAGTCCCAGCCTTTCGAGAGAGCCGTCGATGGCCTGCATCAGGTACTTGCGGTTGAGGGTGTTGCGGGTGTTCGGACCGTCGGAGAGCCCCCAGAAGAACTTGGTGGATATCACGTAGGATTCCCGCGCCCAGCCCAGCTCTCTGAGGGCCTGGCCCATGAGGATCTCCGAGCGCCCCCCGGCGTAGGCCTCGGCGTTGTCGAAGAAGTTGCATCCGGCATCGTGGGCGGCCGCCATGCATTCGGTGACCGTGTCGGCCCCCAGCTGATTGTCGAATGTCACCCAGGAGCCGAAGGAGAGCAGGCTCACCTTGAGTCCGGAACGACCGAGCCGGCGGTAGATCATGTCCATGGCGCCACCCTAACCTCCGCCGCCATGTGCGGAGTGGGAGCCGACCCTGCCGCCCCGACGGCTGCGCCGGCTCAGGGCCCGAACGACCCGTGGCGCCCCTCACCGCCTGCGAAGCGGCGTGCCCCCTCCTCGGTCTCACCCGAGGCGATGACCTCGAGGCCCGAGAGGGTTTCCGCCGCCAGGGCCTCCCCCAGCGGAGCATCCCACTGACCGATGGCGTTCAGACGGTCCGAGCGCAGACATCGCTGGGGGAAGGCGGCGATCTGCGTCGCCAGGTCGACGGCCACCTCCCGGGCCCGGCCGGGTGGGGTGATCCGGTTGACCAGGCCGATCTCCAGGGCCTCCACAGCCCCGACGCCCCGACCGGTGAGGATCATGTCCATGGCCCGGCTGTGGCCGATCAGGCGGGGCAGGCGCACATTTCCCCCGTCGATCAGGGGCACGCCCCAGCGGCGGCAGTACACACCCAGAACGGCGTCCTCGGCCGCCACCCGCAGATCGCACCACAGGGCCAGCTCCAGCCCCCCGGCCACGGCGTGACCCTCCACGGCGGCGATGACGGGCTTGGAGAGCAGCATCCGGGTGGGCCCCATGGGGCCGGGTGAGCCCACGATGCTCTCCGCCGATCGGGATTCCACCCGGTTGCCCCGTCCCGCGCCTATCGCCTTGAGGTCGGCACCGGCGCAGAACGTGCCCCCGGCGCCGGTGAGGACGGCGACAGCCAGAGCGGAGTCGGACTCGAAACGGGAGAACGCCTCGTACAGGGCCTCGGCGGTACGACCGTCAACCGCGTTGCGGACCTCGGGCCGGTCGATGGACACGACCATCACCGGTCCCTCGATCTCCACCTCAACCGTCTCCACCGTCATCGCGGGCCTTCCGCCCGGGGTCGGAGGTGTTCGTCCACGACCCTCTTGATCCGGTGCAGGGCGTCCTCGAGCACCGACCAGGGACAGGCCAGGTTGATCCTCTCCCATCCGTGCCCCTCGGGGCCGAACAGGTGGCCCTCGTCCAGGTAGAGCTTCGCCTTGCCCAGCATCAGGGACTCCAGGGTCTCGGCGTCCAGACCGAACTCCCGGAAGTCCAGCCACAGCAGGTAGGTGGCGTCCAGGTCCATCACCTCCACCTCGGGAATCCGCTCCGAGATGAACCTGACGGTCCGGTCACGGTTGGCGGCTATGTACTGGAGCACCGCGTCCAGCCAGGGTTCCCCGTAGGTGTAGGCGGCCTCGGTGGCCACGATCGACAGCGGGTTGGTCCCGAACATGCCCAGACCCTGCATCTGCTCCTGGAACGCCGCCCGCCTCTGGGGATCGGGGAGCATCACCGTGGAGATCTTCATCCCGGCCATGTTGAAGGTCTTGGACGCCGCGGTGCAGATGACGGCGCGGGGATCGATGGTCCCGTAGGGCACGAACCGGTTTCCCGGCATGATCAGGTCACCGTGGATCTCGTCGGACACGACCAGCACGTCGTTGGCCCGACAGATGTCGGAGAACCGCTGCAGTTCCTCCCGGTTCCAGAGGCGACCTCCGGGATTGTGGGGTGAGCACAGCAGGGCCAGGGTCGTGTTCGGGCGGGAGGCCTTGGCCTCGAGATCCTCGAAATCCATCTCGTAGCGGGTTTCCACCTGCCGCAGGGGGTTGGCCACCAGCTCACAGCCGGCGGCCTTCACCGCGCTGTAGAAGGGGTAGTAGACGGGTGGTTGGACTATCACCCCCTCCCCCGGCCGGGCGAAGGCCCGTGTGGCCAGGTGAAGGGCGGGTACGACACCGGCGGTGTTGACTATCCATTCGGGTTCGACGTGCCAGTTCTGACGTCGCCCCATCCAGGAGACGACAGATTCGAGGTAGCGGGGCCCCACCCTGGAGTACCCGAAGATCCCGTGCTCGGCCCGGGCCTTGATCGCCTCTATCACCGGTTCGGGGCAGCGAAAGTCCATGTCGGCGACCCAGAGGGGGATCACCCTCTCGTCTCCCAGTTCGGGGTCGGTGTCGTCCCAGCGGCGGAGGACCCCCCTCTCGAAGCGGTACTCCCACTTCACCGAGTCGGTGTTCAGCCGGTCCACGGGACGGTCGAAGTCGAACAAGGAACCCCTCCCTCGAGGTTCGGGGGTCTCACGGTGAGGCCCCACCCGAGGGGGAACCGTAGTCCCCACCTCGGGTATGGTCCCGATCGGCGACACGTACGACCGAGGGGATTGAACGATGCTCGAGAGCACGATGATGGACCACCAGCTCACCCTGCAGCACCTGCTCGATCAGGGGCGCACCATCTACGGTGAGAGCGAGGTCACGACCTTCACCGGGGAGGGGTACGACAGAGCCACCTTCGCCGAGGTCGGGGACAACGTCGATCGGCTGGCAGCGGCCCTGGCTCGTCTGGGGGTGAAGGTCGGGGACCGGGTGGCCACCTTCTGCTGGAACAACCAGCACCACCTGGAGGCCTACTTCGCCATCCCGTGCATGGGGGCAGTCCTCCACACACTGAACATCCGGTTGTTCCCCGAGCAACTGGCCTATGTGATCAACCACGGCGGTGCCAGGGTCGTGATCGTCGATGCCTCCCTGGCTCCCCTGCTGGCCCGGGTACGTTCCGAGCTGACCAACATCGAGACCGTCATCGTCAAGGGCAGCGGTGACCTCTCCGGGTTGGGCGACACCCTCGACTACGACGAGCTCCTGGCGGCGGAGCGACCCGGGTACGAATACCCCGAACTGGACGAACGCCACGGCGCGGCCATGTGCTACACGTCAGGTACGACCGGCAATCCGAAGGGTGTCATGTACTCCCACCGGTCCACCTACCTGCACAGCCTGGCCGCCACCTCCAGCGCCACTCTGGGCATCAACGAGATGGACCGTCTGCTGGTGATCGTGCCGATGTTCCACGCCATGGCCTGGGGAATGCCCTACGCCGGTTGGTGGGTCGGTTCGGACTTCGTGTTTCCCCAGCAGTACCTGCAGGCGGCGCCTCTGGCCCGGATCATCGGCGACACCCGGCCCACGATCTCGGGGGCGGTGCCCACCATCCTCAACGACATACTCCACAACGCCCCCGACGCCGATCTGTCCTCCTTCCGCTACATCGTGTGCGGCGGATCGGCCGTTCCCCGGAGCCTCATCGAGTCCTACGACTCCCACTTCGGGGTCCAGGTCCTCCAGGCGTGGGGCATGACCGAGACGTCCCCCCTGGCGGCCATGGCCTGGGTACCCAAGCACACCATGGGCGAGCCCGAGATCAACTGGCGGGTCAGAACCGGGCGGGTGGTGCCCGGTGTGGATCTGCGGATATGCGACGACGACGGCTCGGTACTGCCGTGGGACGGTGTGGCCCAGGGCGAGATAGAGGTCAGGGGCCCGTGGATCACCGGCAGCTACTACGAGGACCCGGCCCCCGAGAAGTTCCACGACGGCTGGCTACGGACCGGCGATGTGGGGACGGTCACCCCGAACGGCTACATCATGATCACCGACCGGTCGAAGGACGTGATCAAGTCCGGCGGCGAATGGATCTCATCGGTCGAGCTGGAGAACACGTTGATGGGCCACCCCAAGGTGATGGAGGCCGCGGTCATCGGGGTACCCGACGAACGGTGGGACGAGAGGCCCCTGGCCTGTGTCGTGTGCGCCTCGGGTCAGGAGGTGAGCGCGGGCGAGCTGTTGGAGTACCTGTCCGAACATGTGGCCAAGTGGTGGTTGCCGGAGCGTTGGGCGTTCATCGAGGAGGTCCCCAAGACCAGCGTGGGCAAGTTCGACAAGAAGGTGCTGCGGGCCCGCCACAGCCGAGGCGACCTGGACGTCGTGACTCCCTGACCGGGTCCCGGGACGCCCTCGGGCACCACCGGCGTGGGAAACTCGGGCCATGGATCTCCCACTGGTCGAGGAACCGCCGCCTGAACGCGGGCTGTTCGCCAACCGCACCCTGAACCTCCGTGCCGTCCGAACCATCGGCTACGACATGGACTACACCCTCATCCACTACCACGTGAACGAGTGGGAGGCGGCGGCCTTCCGCCACGCCGCCCGGCTCCTGGGCGAGAGGGGCTGGCCGGTTTCCGGCCTGGAGTTCGAGCCCTCCCGGTTCACACTGGGACTGGTGTTCGATCTGGAGCTGGGCAACCTGCTGAAGGCCACCCGGTTCGGCTATGTGACCCGCTCCCAGCACGGCCTCTCCCTGCTGGGCTTCGACCGCCAGCGCCAGATGTACCGCAACACGGTCGTGGACCTCTCCGAGGACCGCTACGAGTTCATGAACACCCTCTTCGAGCTGTCCCGGGCCGCCCTGTGGACCCAGCTGGTCGAGATCCACGACCGTGATCCCCTGCCCGGAGTTCACAGCTACGGGGACCTCTACCGGGCGATCGACGACGCCCTCAACGAGTCCCACACCGCCGGGGCCCTCAAGGGGGAGATCCTGGCCGACCCCGACCGGTTCATCGAGCTCGACCCCCAGGTGGTCGCCACTCTCCAGGAGCAGCGACTGGCGGGCAAGAGGCTGCTCCTGATCACCAACTCCGACTGGTTCTACACCCGCCAGATCATGACCTACGCCGTCGACCCGTTCTGTCCCCGGGGCAGCAGTTGGCGGGATCTGTTCGACATCGTGATCGTCTCGGCCAACAAGCCCCGTTTCTTCGCCCACGCCGATCCGATCTACCGGGTGGTGGACGAGGAGAACGCCCTGCTGAAACCTCACTTCGGGCCACTCGAACCCGGTGACGTGTACTTCGGGGGAAACGCCCTGATGGTGGAGCGCAGCCTCGGGGAACAGGACACCCAACCCCTGTATGTGGGCGATCACCTGTTCGGTGACGTTCACGTCACCAAGGACGTCCTCAGGTGGCGTACCGCGCTGGTGGCCCGCGAACTCGAGGCCGAGATACGCAGTGCCCAGGCCTTCGCTGCCGACGAACGACGGCTCGTGGGGCTGATGGCCCACAAGACCCGACTGGAACGTTCCCTGGCCCAACACCGGTTGGCCCTGCTCAGCCTGCCCGAGGGCGCCGGCGAGAGGACCGACGCCGCCCGCCGGGTCGAGGAGCTGACCGCGGATCTCATCGAGGTCGACCGTGAGATCGCCCCGCTGGCCCGAATGGCCGCCACCCTGGGGAATCCTCACTGGGGTCCGTTGATGAGGGCGGGGAACGACAAGAGCCTCTTCGCCCGGCAGGTGGAACGATACGCCGACGTGTACACGTCGCGGGTCTCCAATTTCAGGTTCGAGACCCCCTTCGCCTATCTCCGGGCCGCCCACGGTTCCCTCCCCCACGACCCGGCCCCCAACTGAGCGTCTCACCCGCCCGGCGCCCCACGGCGGAGGTGACTCCTCAGTCGAACTCGGGAAAGCTCACCAGGGGATCCCGCGCGATCTTGTCGACCAGGGCCACCTCCCAGCTCAGGTACTCCCTCATGTGTTCCTCGGCGGCCCGTCCCTGGGCCCGGTCGTAGGGCTTGTACCAGACGTCGTCCACCTCGGTCAGGGGTCGATTCATTCCGGTTTCCAGCGGGCGGCCGGCCTCCGACCATGCTCGGGTGCCGCCCCGGAGATGGCGGATCTCGGTACCGGGCCACAGGGCGGAGGCATCATCCGCCGCCCAGGCGGCCAGAGAGCCGTCCGATGAGGTGAACACCAGGCGGGTTCGGCCGTCGATCTCGGGGGTGCCACTACCCACGAGGTCGCCGAGACGGGATCTCACGGTCCACCAGGCCCGGGGCACATGCCCCCGATCACGATGGGCGAGGCTGGATCCGATGTCGATCACGACGGTGTTGGGGTCAGCCAGGACGGCCGCCAGTTCGGCCGGGTCGATCCCCGCGCCCGTCGGTGGGGCCGGGGGTTCGGAGGTGGCGATCATCCCGGCGTCCAGCCTCTCGGGGTCGGCGAGGACATAGGTGTCCTCCCAGCCCAGCTGGCGGAGCCACGAGGCGGTCATGGTGGCCCGGGTCCCATCGTCGTCCATGAGCACCAGCCGGGAGCCTCGGGTGGCGACGTACTCGTCGGTGGCCTGGACGAGCTGACCGCCAGGCGCGTTTCGCACGCCCTCGATGTGAGCCTCCAGGTACTCCTCGGGACTCCGCACGTCGAGGATCACGGTCGTACGGTCGGGATCACCCATCCAGGAACGGAGGGTGCCCGTGTCCACCGATCGCACACCGAACCTCCGGCCGACCTCGGCGGCGGCGGCGGAGGCCCAGGTCGCCGCCTCCGGCCCCGGGCGGGGAGCGGTGACGCTGGCGTCCCTCACCGTCTCCAGTCCGGCCAGCTCCCAGCCCATGGTGCCGTTCTCCAGAGCCACGACCCGGTTCGCCAGCCCGGCGTTGATCAGGGACTGGGCCCCGATGATGCTGCGGGTCCTTCCGGCACAGTTCACAACCACGGTCGTCGTGGGGTCGGTGACTGTCTGGGCCACCCGGTGAACCAGCTCGGCCCCCGGACAGTCCACCGCGGTCGGGATGCTCATACGCCGGAACTCCTCCAGCGGACGGGAGTCGAGAACCACGATGTTCTCACCGGCCTCGATCATCTCGGCCAGACGCCGGGCCGAGATGTGAGGGGTGCGGTGGCGGGTCTCGACCAGCTCACCGAAGGCCTTGGAGGGTACGTTGACCCCGCCGTAGAGAAGGTGGCCGGACTCCGCCCATCGACTGGTTCCGCCCTCGAGTACCGCCACGGAGGTGTACCCGAGTTCGGAGGCTCGCCGGGCCGCCCGCCGGGCCAACTCCGAATCTCCCCCGTCATCGCACCAGACGATCGGGGTCGAGAGCCTGGGTACGACCAGGGGCAGCTGGGCCTCGAGGCGAGACAGGGGCACACACGATGCGTGGAATATGTGCTCGCGGTGGAAGACGCCCTGCTCACGGGCATCGAGCAGGGCCAGCTCCCCGGGTCCCGTCAGGCGGGCCGCCAGGTCCGCCGCGGTCACGGCTCTCAAATGTCGCCCGGAGGACGGGCCTCACGGATGTCGGAATGGGCCGGGAAGACCTTCCAGGCCTGCTCCCCCGGGTGCCAGTAGCGCCGCCCGTGCAGCCGCTCGAGGGCCAGCCCGTAGAGATGGAAGTTCATGGCCGCGCCTTCGAGATGGATCGAGTGGAGGTCGTCGGGAAGCATGGCCACCCCGGTTCCCCTCTCCACCGTGAACTCCCCGCACTGGACCGGACCTCCCGGACCGCCGTCGGGATGAGGGTCTCCGTGGGTGAAGAACCGGTTCACCTCGCGTCCCTCGAAACCCACCACCACCGCCCAGGTGGTGTGGTCGTGCACCGGTGTGGATGATGTTCCGTCGGAGGAGTTGACGTAGAGGGCGAATCGGTCTCCCTCCCCCTGGGCGATGCGATAGAGGCAGCTCCTCTGCCTCGCACCGGGTGCCGGTGGTGGGAAGATCTCCCGGGAGAAGAGGTGGCGGTGCGAGACCAGGGCCACCAGACGGTCCCGGATGGCCTCCACCCCGGCCCGGCTGACTCCCATGTCGGCCTCCAGAACCCTGATGTCGCTCATTGCGGTCCGCACCGCGGCGGCCCGTTCGTCGGCGTGGGGATCATGAACGAACG
>DRKF01000556.1 GCA_011051915.1 Acidimicrobiales bacterium
CAGGCCACCGAGCGCCTTCTCGACCCGGTCCCGCAGACGGGACTGCATGGTGTGCAGATGGGGTGTGGTGACCTCGAGGGCATCGGCGAGGTCCTGCCCCGAGAGTCCCTCACGCAGCTCGAGTTCGAGCAGGTCACGGTCACGTTCCTGCAGGGATCCGGCAGCCTCCCACAGCAGGGCGGCCGACTCGGCCCGCAACAGGTCGGTGTCGGGATCAGCAGCTGTGGACACCATCTCCCCGACCTCCGATCCCTCGAGCCTGTCCCTGTCCTTCACGGTGTCGAGGATCCGATTCCGGGCTATGGCGAACAGCCAGGACCGGAGCCGCTCCGGCCGCCGCAGGTTCCCGATCCCCGACATGGCCCGGACGAAGGTGTCCTGGGTCGCATCGGCGGCCTGTTCGGGGTTCCGCAGCCGCGACAGGCAGAAGGAGTAGACCCGGTCGGAGTACCGGTCGTAGATACCGGCCAGGGCCTGTTGGCTGCCCTGCCCCGCCTGGATCACCAGTTCGGTGTCGCTGGGTTCCATCTCTGCCCTGCCGATCGCGGATTCCGACCCGTCCACCCTGCCAGGTCCGCGGACCGGCGCGGAACCACGGCGCCCGGGCCGGGCGCCGTGGTCGCATCGTGGCTTCACCTGGCATGGATCCGGCGGCGCTGAGCCGCCGCCCAGGCGAGCAGTCCGACCAGGCCGAGCCCGGCGAGGAACAGCGAGCCGCCGATCCACAGGCCCATCCGTGAGGAACCTCCGACCGGCTGTGAACCGACCGCCCCGAGAGACTCCCCGGCAGCCAGGGTCCCGGTGTCGTCCGGCGAGCCGGTGGTCTCGGACCGAGCCTCATCGGTGCCCGTCACAACCCCTGTCGCCACGCCCTCGATCCCCTCCTCGGGGGTGACGGCCGCCGGAGGAACCGTGGTCGGGGGCACAGTGACCGCTGGAGCCGTGGTCGGGGGCACGGTGGCGGGGGGCACGGTGGCGGGGGGCACGGTCGCCGGAGGCGCGGTGGCGGGAGGCACGGTGGCGGGAGGGGCACAGACGAACTCGAACTGCTCGGAGCCGATGACATCGGTACCCGACATCACGTCGAAGCCGATCGACTCTCCCGGATCGACCGCCAGCAGCCACTGGATCGAGCTGTGAGGTGCGACATCCTCCAGCATGTAGGGCGCACCGGCATATCTGATCCCCATGTGGGCGGTGTCGTCGCCGGTGTTCTTCAGGACGGCGAATGTCTGACCGGTGTCGCAGTCCTGGGTGAGCGAGTACGAGGGGGCGGGCAGCAGACAGTCGAGAGTCACCTGGCTGTCGAACAGCACCTTGGCTCCCGCCGTCACCGCCACGACCGACGTCTGGTTCTCGACGAATCCGAGATCGACGTAGCCCGCCATCTGGGACCCGACGGCCTGGCTGTCGACCAGAACACCGTCGACTCTCGTCTCCACGATGGTGGAGGACTTGGTCGTGTTGGAGATCTCCACCGCCACCGGCGTCCCGGCGGTACAGCTCGGGGTGACCTCGGCGGTGAGGCTGCCCGAGTCCGGATTCACGATCACCGGGCCGTCCGAAGGGGTGTCCGGGGTCGGGGCGAAGTCGCCGGGAGCGGCCGAGACCGGGGAGGCGGGGAAGGCGGCCAGCAGGAACCCGATCACCGCCACCAGGCCCACGACCGTCCGCAGCCCGAGGCTGAGTCGGCGGGAGGGATCGGTGGCGGCGGGGTTCCGGCCGGTGGACTTCTGATGGTTGCGGGCCTGGTTGAACATCTTGTTCTCCGTTCTCGGTGTCGTGGTCGGTTGGTTCCGACACGAGGGAGACCGCCGGCCGCCTCAGATCTGACACCCCACCGCGAGATTTCCCGGGAATTCCTCGGCGGAACCCCCACCGATCCCTCGAGGACCGAAGCCGTGTCCCTTCCCCCACCTAGTGTCCAGGCCGTGACCGACGAACTTCGAGAATCAGCCCGGCGGCTCCTGGTGGATCTCAGTGGCGATCCCGACGCCGACTTCCGGCCCGGCCAGTGGGAGTCCATCTCCGAGCTGGTCGAGAGACGCAGCCGGGTCCTGGTCGTGCAACGAACCGGTTGGGGAAAGAGCGCGGTCTACTTCATCGCCACCCGTCTCCTACGCGACGCCGGGGCCGGACCCACCCTCCTGGTGTCACCCCTGCTCGCGCTCATGCGCAACCAGATCCAGTCCGCCTCCCGCATGGGAGTCCGGGCCGTGACCATCAACTCGGCCAACCGGGACGAGTGGGAAGCCGTCGCCGACGAGCTCGACCGCGACGCCGTCGACGTCCTCGTCATCTCCCCCGAGAGGTTGGCCAATCCCCGCTTCCGGGATCAGATCCTGGGTTCCGTCGCCCCCCGCACCGGGCTCATGGTGATCGACGAGGCCCACTGCATCAGCGACTGGGGCCACGACTTCCGTCCCGACTACCGCCGGATCCAACGGATCCTGGGAGTGCTGCCCCGTGGCGTGCCGGTGCTGGGCTGTACCGCCACGGCCAACGACCGGGTGGTGGACGACATCGTCCACCAGCTCGGCGACGACCTGGTCACCATGCGGGGGCCGCTGGGCCGGGAGGGCCTGGCCCTCCAGGTACTCACCATGCCCTCGGCCGCCCGCCGGCTGGCGTGGTTGGCCCGGGTCGTTCCCGACCTGCCGGGTACCGGCATCATCTACTGCCTCACCCAGAGCGACGCCCACGACGTCGCCGAGTGGCTCACCGATCACGGGCTGCCCACCGTGGCCTACACCGGAGCCACGGAGAACCGCGAGAGCCTCGAGGCCCGGCTGCTGAGCAACGAGGTCAAGGCCGTGGCCGCCACCTCCGCCCTGGGTATGGGGTTCGACAAGCCCGATCTGGCCTTCGTGATCCACTACCAGTCCCCGGGTTCACCCATCACCTACTACCAGCAGGTGGGCCGGGCCGGCCGCCAACTCGACCGGTCGCTGGGAGTGCTGCTGATGGGGGCCGAGGACGAGGCCATCCAGGACTGGTTCATAACCACGGCGTTCCCCTCCGAGGAGGAGACCGACCAACTGCTGGCGGTGCTCGATGCCGCCGACGGGCCCGTGAAACAGCGCGAGCTCGAATCGGCCGTGAACCTCAAGCCCACCCGCATGAAGCTCCTGCTGCGGAACCTCGAGGCCGACGGTGCGATCGTCAAGGAGGGGCCCGGCTATCTGCGGACGGCCACCCACTGGACCTACGACCACCGGAAGGTGAACGCCGTCACGTCCCTGCGGAGGGCCGAGCAGGACCAGATGCGCGACTACGCCTCTGACCACATCGGTTGCCGCATGGCGTTTCTGCGCGGGCTTCTCGACGACATCGACCCCCAGCCGTGCGGGATCTGCGACATCTGCACGGCACCAGCGGTCGATCCTGCCGTCGACGAGGACCTGGTTCGCCGGGCGGCCGTGTTCCTGCGCAGACGTCCCATCGTCATTGCCCCCCGGCGGAAGTGGGCGGACTATCGGAACATCCCCCCGGACCGGCAGATCCGCGAGGGTCGGGCCCTGGGACACTGGGCCGACGAGGGCTGGGGTGCGCTCGTCCGCAAGGGCCGGGGTCCCGACCGGCACTTCGACGACGAGCTGGTCGAAGCCCTGGCCGCCCTGGTTACCGAAACCTGGCGACCCTCGCCGACCCCGATGTGGATCACCCACGTACCCTCGATACGACGCCCCGACCTGGTTGCCGACCTGGCCCGCCGTCTGGGGGCGGCACTGGGTCTGCCCGTGGTCGACGCCGTGGAGAAGATCCGGGAAACGGCCGAGCAACGCTCGATGCGCAACAGCTCCCACCAGGCCGCCAATGTCAGGGACGCCTTCACGGTGAGGGGTCCCCTGCCCGAGGGTCCGGTTCTGCTCGTCGACGACACGGTGGAGTCCCGGTGGACCATCACCGAGGTCGGGGCCCGACTCAAGGAGGCCGGCTGCTCCTCGGTGTATCCCCTGGTTCTGGCGAAGGCCGGGGCCGGTTGATGCCCTCCGACGAACGGTCGCTGGCGGTGATTGCCCTGGTCAACCGCCTGGTCGACGTCGGGGTCGAGCCTCTCCGCTCGGCTGAGCTGTGGGATCTGCTCGAGCGGGTCACCGACCCGACCACTCTCCTGGGACGGGGTGAGGACGAACTGATCGGGATCCTGGGCGGCCGGGATCTGGCCCTGAGGGTCGCGGCCCTCCTCGACGGCGGCGTGGGCCTGGCCCTGCGGCTTCAGGCTCTCCAGGACCGGGGGATCTGGACCCTCACCGTCTTCGACGACGGGTACCCGGAGGAACTCCGCCGGTCACTGGGTACCGGGGCCCCGGCCCTCCTCCACGGGGCCGGTGACCCCTCCCTGGCCGCCCGCCCCGGCCTGGGCCTGGTCGGGGTCCCGTCCGACCCTCCCCACCTGGCGGAGCTGGGCCCGGCCACGGCCCGCCTGGCCGCCGACCACCGCATCTCCGTGGTGACCGGGGGCGAGGAGACGGACCTGGCGGCGACGGAGACCGCCGTCGGGGCCGGAGGCCGGGTGGTGGCGGTGCCGGCGGGACCACTCGTGGATCTCCTCGCCCGGGCCGAGATGCGGAGATGGATCCTGGAATCCGACCTGTGCGTGTTGAGTCCCTACCCTCCCGACACCCGGTGGTCACCGGGCGCGGCCCGGGGCCGGTACCGCGTCCTCCACGGCTTGTCACGGTTGAGCTTCGTGGTGTCCACGGTCGAGGGCGACACCGCCTGGTCGGGGGCTCGGCGGGCTGTCGACAACGGATCCGGCCGCGTGGCTGTGTGGTCCGGGGCCGGGGCGACCGCGGGGAACGCCGCCCTGATCGCAGCCGGGGCCACTCCGGTGGGAAAGCTCTCCCGTCTCTCCTCGCTGATCGACGGGGACACCGGTGGCGGGAGCTAGACCCCCAGTACCTCGACCGCGGCATCGTTGTCCGGTCGGACACTCCACTGGTCGCGGGCCAGATACAGCCCGGCCAACACGAAGATCACCATCACCGCCGACGTGAAACCGTAGGCGGCAGCCCGTCCCGCGGACTGGTAGATCACCCCCACGATCACCGCTATGACCCCGGCGGAGAGGGTCTGGGCGCCGCCCAGCAGTCCCTGCGCTCCGGCCTGTCGATGAACCGGGGCGGTCACCGCCACCGCCACGCTCGTGGCCGATGTGGTGAAACCGTCGTTGATGGCATGCACCATGGCCACCCCGAACATCGCACCTCCGGAGGGCACCAGCCCGTAGAGGAGCATGAACAACGAGCCGGCCAGCAGCCCGAAGGTGCCCACCCGGAAGGGACCGAGTCTCTGGGCCAGACGCCCACCGGCGGAACCGAACACGATCAGGGGCAGAGCGAACAGGGTGATGCCGAGGTTGGCCACCCACTCGCTGGTGTTCAGGTCGTCGAGAACCACCGCCCACAGGGCGTCGAAGGCACCGATCATCACGAACACGGCACAACCCATCACCACGGCCCCCACGAAGGGGCGGATGCGCAGCAGATCCAGGGCCAGGCGGGAGCGGACCTCGGGGGCTTCCTCGGAAGTGTCCTTCGCCGCACCCATCACCAGCGGGGTGGCCAGCCCGGTCACCCCGGCGATGAGCAGGAAGGGTGCGGCCAGGCCGAAGGGTCCCACCAGGGCCGCCGACACGATCGGACCGGCGGCGAAACCCCCGACGGTGGCCGCCAGGAGGACCCCGAGATTGTGACCCACGTTGGCGGGGTCATTGACGATCACGACCCTCCTGATGGCCGGGTCGGCAATACCCACTCCCAGGCCCATGACCAGGCGACCGACGAGCAGGGGGGTGAGGCTCGTACCGAACGCCATGGCCAGCAGACCCAGCAGGTTCAGTCCCGACCCGAACAGGATCATGACCCGGGCGTGACCCCGGTCGGCAATCGGGGCCAGCAGGATCTGGGCCGCGAATCCGGAGATGAACCCGATGCCGATGATCAGACCCAGGGCCGCCTCCCCGATGCCGTAGAGATCCCGGTAGTCGTCGAGCACGGTGAAGATGACGCCGTAGCCCGAGGCCAGGAAGGCGGAGAGCGCTCCGAATCGCAACAGGGTCCTGGATCCGGTCATGGGACGAGGGTAGAGGGGACGGGCAGTGGGAGGTTGGTCCTTTTCGGACCCAACGGGCACCCCCCGAGCTCCGGCGCCACCGCCGACACCCCGACCGCAGCGGCCGAACCCCGGCCCGGGTCGCTGCGGACCTTCCTCAGCCGGAGCCGGTGAGCTCCTTCATCCGGCTCATGTAGGTGCCCATGTCGAAGTAGTCGCGCCACAGCCTGATCTTGCCGTCGACGATCTCGAAGAAGCCGGCGATCGGGAGCTCGAGCCACCCGTCACCGATCCTGAAGCGGTCGAGGCGCTCGTTGACGACCAGGTTTCCGCTCTCCACCTGGCGCAGGATCTGCCAGTCCACCTCCGATGCCGGGGCCAGGAACCCACCGAGGGTCTGGGCCATGGCCTCGGGCCCGATTATGGGGTCGAACGGCATGTTCTCATAGGACACGTCGTCGGAGACCATCGACACCGCGGCGGCGATGTCCTGGCGTTCGATAGCGGCGATGAACTCGGTGACGACCTCCGACGGTCCCATGACTGTCCCCCTGCGGTAGTACGACGACTGCACCCTGGACCGTCGCGCCGACGGCCCGCACTCACCCAATCACGGTCCGAGCGCGCGTGCCAAGCCGAGCCGGGGTCAACTGGGCGGGGGTCGGCCCGATAGCACCATCACAGATGGCTGCCATCTCCCAAACCCGGGCGATCCGGGACGAATGGCCCTACCCGGCCAGAGCGTCGTTACTTAGCTTGAAGCTAAGCAATTCACCACCGATCGGGCCCTCCGGAGACTGTCCTCGTGACAGGCCCGGAGTGGCCTCGCCTTGTCTGGGAGGGCGATTATGCAAGGGGCTCAACGCAATAGACGTTGGTATTTCTGGTTGCTGCTGGGGTTGGGGTTCTTCGTGTTCCTGGCCTCCTGCAGCGACAACGGCAAGGAGGTACTCCGCCCGACGGAGACCACCGCCCCCGCGTCCACCAGCGAGGCCACCACGACCACGACCGCGGCCACCGAGACCGGGGGCACCGACCTGGTCGCGGCGGGGGAGGCCCTGTTCGCCAAGGACTGCGCCGCCTGCCACACCGTGGGAGGCGGGGTGCTGGTCGGACCCGACCTGGCCGGGGTGACCACCCGTAGGGACACGGAGTTCCTCAAGAGCTGGATCACCGACAATGTCGCCTTCGCCGAGGTCAACGCCGACGCCAAGGCCCTGTCGGAGGAGTTCTCCGCCCAGATGCCGCCCTTCGCCCTCTCCGACGGCGACATGGATGCCCTGCTCGCCTATCTGGAGTCCACCGCGGAGATGACCACGGAGACCACCGTGGCCTCCGGGCCGAGAGAACTCTCCGCCGCCGAGATGGAGGCGGCCAGCGATATCTACTTCAACCGCTGCGCCGGCTGCCACGGCACGTTGCGGGCCGGGGCGACCGGACCCAACATCCAGCCCGAGAACACCCTGGAGAAGGGCACCGAAGCCCTGGAGACGATCATCACCAATGGTCTTCCCGGAGGGATGCCGGCCTGGGGTGCCTCCGGAGTGCTCAGCCCCGAGGACATCGAGCTGATGGCGAACTTCGTGCAGCTCCCCCCGCCCGAGCCTCCCCAGCGTCCCATGGCCGACATCCGGGAGAGCTGGAACCTCATGGTTCCTGTGGCCGACCGTCCCACCGAACCCCAGACCGACCGCAACTGGGAGAACTACATGGGAGTGGTGCTGCGTGACGCCGGAAAGGTGACGATCATCGACGGCGACACCCGGGAGGAACTGGCCGAGCTGAGCGTCGGATTCGCCGCCCACATCTTCCGGTCCTCGGCCACCGGCCGGTACTTCATCGTGGTCGGACGTGACGGGGTGGTCACCCTGATCGACCTCTGGACGGAGACACCGACGGTCGTGGCCCAGGTCCAGGGATGCTTCGACGCCCGATCGGTGGAGTCCTCCAAGTTCGAGGGCTTCGAGGACAAGTACATCGTCCAGGGCTGCTACTGGCCGCCGCAGTACATCGTCTACGACGGACTGACCCTGGAGCCCCTGACGGTCCAGAGCGTCCTCACCGATGACATCGAGGGGAACCCCCTGGACGAGGTCCGTGTCGCTGCGATCATCGCCTCCCATGAGGATCCGGTCTGGATCCTGGCCCTCAAGGAGTCGGGCTACGTCGCCGTGGTCGACTACTCGATGGACGGCTTCCCGATCCGCGACAAGATCGCCTCGGCCAAGTTCCTCCACGACGGCGGTTGGGACTCCACCCAGCGCTACTTCATGCTGGCGGCCAATGCCGCCGACAAGATCGTCGTGATCGACATGGAGGAGTTGAAGCTCGAGGCCATAGTGGACGTGGGCAAGACTCCCCACCCGGGCCGCGGCGCCAACTGGGTCGATCCAAAGTTCGGACCCGTGTGGGCCACGGTCTACCTGGGCGAAGGCAAGCTGACCCTGATCGGCACCGATCCAGTCAACTATCCCGAGTACGCCTGGAAGGTCGTCCGGGACGTGGAACTGCCCGGAACCGGCAGCCTCTTCG
>DRKF01000557.1 GCA_011051915.1 Acidimicrobiales bacterium
ACCCCCGCGCTCACAAAAGCCCGGGGAGAACACCCCATTCACCGCATCTGTGAGACCCGCGGACCGCCGCACCAACCCCCCAACTCACAAAAGCCCGTCGGACAGCATCTGTGTCCACTTGCGCGTCGGCGTGACACGATCCTAGGCCCAGGTCCGATTGTTCGGTGGGAGCCCTTCGTGCCTAGCCCAGAATCAGATACCCGAGTGGGACGTCGGTGATATCGACAGCGTCGACGGGTTCCGGCAGGACTACATCGATGTCAGATGAGTCGTAGTCGTAGAGTTCGACCCTCAAGTCGAACTTCATTTCGGCCTTGGCCACGATCGACCCCGCCTCCAGAGCGTCGGGGTCCCCTCCCGCCGCAATCGCGGCCCTGCGAATCAGTCTCCGCATCGGCAGAGTGCCGTCGACATACACCTCCACCAGGTTCAGCCTCGTCTCCTGGTCGTAGGCCAAGGTCAACCGAACCGGCAGCCTCAACAGTTCCGCGTCGAATTGATCCAAGGCGGCAACCACCTCACCCTGGGCCCGCGGGCTCAGCTGGTCGGTAACCCCGGGGAGAGTCTCGGCCATTCGCAAACTCATCTCCTCCAACATCTTCACGAACCGCGGTCCTGTCACCTCAACCAGGTCGGCGAACGTGAGCATCCCCTCGGCCTGGTTCACGAGTTCCCCCTGAACGAACGCCCTGTGATCGTCCTTCACTTCATAGGCGCTCGAGAGCAGGCGATCCAGACCGCCGACCGACAGGAACCCACCCGGACGTCCCGGAAGGATCGTTCCCGCGACACCAAGGACGTCGTCGGAGGTATCGGGACGCACGACCCCCCAACGATCGACCAGTTCCCGAAAAGCGGCTGGAAGGGAGTTTCCCAATCCGAGATCGTCGAAGGGAGCGGCGAATGGCGCTCGCAGGAAGCTGACCTCCCCGTCGGTGTAGGCCTCGAAGATCATCTCGTCGGCCCGCTCCTCGAATCCGGGAGGAGTATCGGGGTAGGCCGCCCACAGAGCACTGAAGTCAACAACCACATGCTTGAGATCGCTGTCGATGTCGATGGTGGCCAGGGGATAGACCCGGTTGCCGGCCACATGCAGATCCGGTCCACCCCAGAAGGTCAGGTAGTAGGCCATGCGGTATCTCGTGGCGCCGTGAATCGAGTCGGCAACCGCGGCCAATGTCCCGGGAGGCAGGTCCTGAGGGATTGCCGGATCATCCGTTGAGTGCCCCTCGGACAACGACGAGTCATCCGCAGCCGTGACTGGTGCCACTGTTGTAGCCGCCTCAATGGTCGTCGAGGTCGGGGTCGAGGTGAGTTCAGAGACGGCGATAGATGAGGTGGAGGTGAAGGTCGTGACCCCCGAGGGTGCTTCCTGGCGGCTCCCTCCGCAGGCTGCCAATAGCAGCGCTGCGACCATCACGATCGAAAACCAAGGGCTAACAGGCGTCGGCGAGGTGGTGGCGGCCTTCCTCTCCCAACTTCTGATCGACCACCGATTTCCCTCCACGCAGCCTCAGAACCCCGCTCCCAGGCCCCCGGCGAACAGCTGATCGAACACGTCGGTGACATCGACGGCCGACGAGACGTCGGGCATGGTGAGGTCGATGTCGGGGGAGTCGTAGTCGTAGACCTCGATGCGGGTGACCATCGACAGGTTCAGCTGCGACCTCAGGTCACTCAGGTCCTGGGGCGAGAGCTCCTCCCCGCTCGCCTGGGCCGCCGATTCGGCGATCTGGACGAGCAGGTCTCCCAGATCCATGCGGGTCTCCAGCACCCGGAGGCGGAACTGGTCGTCGTAGGCCACGGTGACCTCGGTGGGAGCGGCCAGCAGCCCCGCCAGGGTGTCGTCCACCATCTGCCGTTCGGCCCCGTTCGAGATCGGGAACAACTCGGTCATGGAGGAGACGAACTCCTCGGGATCCATACCCTGGGCCGCCACCAGCTCCCCGAACTCGACCTTCCCCGTCACCTGGGTGGCCTCCACTCCTCTCACGGTCACGGTCTCGCCCTCGGAGGGATCCGCTATCGCCGCCACCAACCGGGCGACCGACTCCGGGTCGATGACCCCGGAGTTCGAGGTCCCCCCCATGGCCTGGGCCAGGCCTCCCACTTCGGAAAGCCGGACCAGTCCCCAGTTGTCGCCCAACTCCCGCAGTGCCCGGGGAAAGAAACCCAGTCCGAGGTCGTGGAGAACGCCGGCGAAGGGAACCTTCACCAGCAGGATCTGTCCGTCGGTGTAGCTCTCCATGGTCAGCTCGTCCCGATGCTCGGCGAGGCCGGGAGGGGCGAAGGGCCCGTCCGCCAGCATCGCCCCCATGTCGCTCACCACGTGGATGACGGCACCGTCGGTCTCCATGGTCGCCATCGGCTCGGTGTCGCTGCCGAGGGCGAGACCGAGCCCCATGTCGATGGTGAAGAAGGTGTCGGCCCGGAACGACGACCCCGACTCGACCGACTCCGCGACCTTGGCGAAGCTGAAGGCTCCGGTCACCTGGGCCGGGTCGACGGTGGAGACCTGCGTCGGTTGCTCCCGGGCGTCACCGCCATCCGGACCGTTCGAAGAGGAGCCGCAGGCCGCTGCCACCAGCGCCATCGAAACCAGTAGAGCGAGCAGACGTCGGGGGCCCGGTTTGGACATCAGGTGTTCCTTTCCACCATTTGAACGAGTCCACGTTAGCTCCTATCGTCGACGCCGACCGCAGGGGTTAGGAATTCGAAACGGTCGACGGTCTCGCGGCGGGAAGGGTGGACGGTGATGGCCATGGTCGTGTCCCGAAGGTGGGGTCGCGTCGCCGCGCTGGCCCTGGCACTGGTGGTAGCGGTGGCGGCCTGCAGCGGTGGGGGAGGCGGGGAATCCGCCGCCACCTCCGCTCAGGATTCCACCAGCGCTCCCTCCACGTCGGCTCCGGCCCCCACCAGCACCACCAGCATCGCTCCCACGACGGTCGTGGTGACGACCACCACCGAGCCCCCGGGTCCGGCGGTGGAACCCGTCGTCATCGACCTGGAGGCCGATCCGGCCGCTCAGACGCTGCTGTCCGACTCCGCCGCCCAGTTGCTGGACTCCGTGTCCTTCCACTTCCGCAAGGACATCACCTACGCCTCGGCCTTCGATCCCACCTTCCTGATTCCGGTTTCGATGGAGGGCACAGTCGCGGAGGGAGTCGTCACCCCCAAGGGGGCGTCCGTCCGCGGCGACGAGGGAGAACTGCTGCTTCAGACCTTCGGCGACGACCCCCAGAGTTCAGCTGTACTGCAGTCCAGATCCGAGGATCTCTACTACGAGGCGATCGACACCGCAGACGGGGTGTTTGTCCACGCACCCGTGATCGGTGTCCTCGATGAAATGTTCCTCGCCCCATCCTCCGTCAAGGCTTCGGACCGGCCGCTGGTCGAGGGCTGGGTCCGGCTCGACGCCTCACCACCGGCGTTCCTCTTCGACGCCATGGGTTTCGGTGGTGATCCGTTCCCGACCGACCCCCGGGAGCTTCTGGACCTGATCGGTTTCGGAGGAACGGCCGGCAGCCCGACATCCGACGAGGTCGAAGGTCGAAGCCTCACCCGCGTCGAAGTGGTCGTGCCTCTGGCCGATCTCGTCGAGATCAACGGCGACGGTGACGTGAGCACCTACGTCGATGCCTTCGACTCCCTGGGCGCCTTCAGCGTTGACACCCTCGACGCCCTGGGTCGGGCTCTTCTCGGCTCCGACGCCCTGGTCACCGTCTGGTTCGACGAAGACGATCTGATCAACCGCATCGAGTACGACCTGGGGGCCGATGCCGTAGCCCCGGCTCTCAATAACCCCGATCTGATCGACGCCCTGGACTTCCTGGGCCTCGAGGAGCACATCGTGTTCACCCTCGACCGGTTCGGTGATCCTGGAAACACCGTCGAGACACCCTCCGACTTCACCCCCTTCGACATGAGCACCCTGGGGTTCTGACGGTGGGCGTCCCGCCGGCCCACCGGAGCCGCAGAACCGACTCTGCGGGAGGCGCCCGGTGGCGGGTGATCCGAGGGGTGTTCCTTTCGGTGCTGGTGCTCTGGGTGGTCGCCTGCAGCGGTGCGGACAACCCGGCCTCGGCTCCCACGACACCACCCACCACCGCACAGGGGAGCCCCCCGGGTCCCGGTCCGACCTCGACGACACCCGAATCGACCACCGCGCTCGGCGAGTCGCCATCTACGGTCTGGACCGACAACCTCCCGCCAGCCTCGCCGGTTGTGATCGATCTGGTCGGCCAGATCGACGCCTACGAGATCCTGGCCCGGGTGACGAGCGGAATGCTCGACGGCACGTCGTTCCGCTTCGACAAGAGGGTCCATCTGGCCATCAGCCACGACACGGAGATCGGCTCAGGTTTCGACTTCGAGGTTCCCTGGGCGTCCGGCGTGATCACTCCCGACGGGGCGTCGGCCGGGGCCGACGAGACGCTGATCCTGGGATCGCTGTTCGCCGCCGACCCCGAGGCCCTGGATCTCATCGATGCCGCGGCCGGCCGCCTCAGCTACGAAGCCCGGGAGAGCGACCGGCGGGTGTACCTGATGTCGCCGGTCACCGACACCCTGTTGAAGCTGTTCGACTCCGAGGGTGCCGACCGCGCCCCTCTGCGACCCGTCATCGAGGGATGGGCCCGGCTGGACGGGTCCCCTCCGGTGCTCCTGGCCGACGCGATGTACCTGGGTGGGGACTTCCTGCCGACCGACCCCAGGGAACTCATTGCCATGATCGGCAACGCCCGGGAGGTCGGTGATCCCGTCAGGACCGAACTCGAGGGCCGGCCGGTCTCCCGGGTGGACCTGATCGTGTTTCTCACCGATCTCAGCTACGTGAACGGCGACATCGATTTCGAGACCCTCCTCGACAATCTGCGGGCCCAGGGTGCGACGGAGGAGGAGACCGACTCCCTACGTCGGGCCCTGGAGGGTTCCGACGCCCTGGTCTCGGTCTGGGTCGACGACACCGACCACATCGTCCGCGTGGAGTACGAGCTGGGGGCCGATGCCATCGCCCCGGCGATACAGAGCCCCTCGCTGGCCGCGGCCCTGGACCGACTGGACATGGTCGAGCACGTCGTTTTCACGTTCTCCGATTTCGACGATCCGGACCTTGCCGTTGATCCACCGGCCGACTTCGTGCCCCTGCCCGCGGCCAGCTTCTTCTAGGATCCCGCCGGGGCGGAACGAAAGACGCGAGGCGGGACGAGCGTGAACCGGCTCGCACCAGGTCTCCGCGTGGTAGCCGTGGGCATCACCGGGTCGCTGTTACCGGCCTCCGGCGAGACCGCGGCCGGGAACCGACGTTCGGGGGCATGCTCCGAGACAATCCCGATGCTCTGGTGGTCCTGGATCCCTTCGAGGATGACGTCTCCTACGAGGCTCGGGGTTCCCTCAGGCCAGCTACCCACGCACCTCGATCGGACAGCTGGGGACCGGAGCGCCCTCCGCTCGGGGTGGCAACCCTGGGCCCGGCCCCATCAGAGCTATGGAGAGTCGACCACCGGTCGACCTGACACCGTGGATGCGAGCGATAGTCCCCGCAGCGGAGCGGAGTCGGAGTCGCCACCTCGGGCAGGACCACGGTATTGCCACCAGCCGGCGGACCATGGTGTGCCCGAGGAGTCGATTGTCTCACGGCGGAAGGTGGAATTGTGATCAATCGTGAGGAAGTACGAAATCGGCGGGGACCGGTCCTGATCGTACTGATCGCATCACTGATCCTGCCGGCAGTCGGCTGTGGCTCAACCGGCACTGTCACCGAGGCCACGCCGTCGACCCTGGTCACCGCACCGACCACCACAGCCGGGACAACAACCGTTCCCAGTACCACAGTGGCCACCAACACCACAGTGGCCACCAGCACGACATCCGCAGACGAATCGACCACGACCGCGGTCACCACCCAACCGGCTCGAGAGAGCTTCACCCCGATCATCGTGGACATCGCACCCGACCCCGATGGCGATCTCCTGCTGAGTCGGGCCGTGAGCAACATGTTCGACACCGTCTCCTACCAATTCCGCAAGGACATCCACATCACCGGTATCTACGACAATCCCGGAACGGGCCGGATCGTCGTCGACGAAACCGCTAACGAGGGTCGGGTGGTGGGACGAGCCGTGGCCGTGAATGCCCACCCCGGTCCCATCCTGGCCGCCATCGCGGGCGGGTCACCCGGTGTACGCGATTTCATCGAGAACAACATCGACACTCTCAGCTACCAGGCGGTCGAAACGGGAGGATTCCTCTATGCGTACAGCCCGTTCCTCGGGGCCATGTCCGATGCCATCGGTCTTCCCGGGCCCCTCGAGGAGTACCTGCGGCCCATGTTCGACAGTTGGGTCAGGATCGACCGTCCCATCTACCTGCAACTCACCGACGTGATGTTCCTTGCCGGTGACGCCTGGGGAACCGATCCCCGGGACCTGTTCGATCTGCTGGACGTCGGTCGGCGGGCCGGATCGCCCGTGACCCAGGTGGTGAAGGGCCGCCCGCTGACCAGAATCGATGTCGTGGTGCCACTCGACGATCTGTTCCTGGTCAACGGGGACGACGATCACCAGAACGTCCTGGAGCTGCTGAGTGGTACCCGGGCGCTGAACAGAGCTGATCTGGAGGAGCTCGACGCGGTCTTGGCCGCCTCCGAGGCGGTGGTTTCCGTCTACGTGAATGATGAGGCGCTCGTCGAACGAGTCGAATTCGAGCTGGGTGAGCAGGCCGTGGCGCCTGCCCTCTCCGATCGCGATCACCTCGACGCCCTCGCCTATCTGAACCTCGGAGAACACGTAGTCATGGAGTTCTTCGATTTCGACGATCCCGATCTCACCGTTGACCCACCGAAGGAATTCGAGATCATCGACCTGAGCCCGCTGTTGAACTCCACCGGCCCCTGATTCCGGAGACGTCCCGTGCCGTCAACCGGTCCGAGCCCAAGAGGTCGGGCTGGAATTCATCGCAACAGCACCGTGCCGAAGTGGCTCCCTTCGCGCTACGGGTTCAGATCCTCGATGCCACCTCGCC
>DRKF01000558.1 GCA_011051915.1 Acidimicrobiales bacterium
ATGGCCTCCTACGGCCCGGCCTGGCTGACCTCGGTCATGATGACCAACGTCTACGCGGTGCCCAACGCCGCGGTCCGACTGTCGGCCGTGGTCACCAACAAGACCCCCTCGGGTTCGTACCGCGGCTGGGGCCAGCCCCAGGCCAACTTCGTGGTCGAACGCCTGGTGGAGCTGCTGGCCGCCGAGATGGGTGTCGACTCCCTGGAGCTGCGCCGCCGGAACTTCGTCCCCCCGGACCGCTTCCCCTACACGGGCCTGTTCCACACCTTCGACAGCGGGCGCTACGAGGAGTGCCTCGATCTGACCCTGGAACGGGCCCGCCACCGGCACTGGCTGGAGATCCGGGACGCCCAGACCCCCGACGAACGCCGGAGCAGACCCATCGGTGTGGGCCTGGCGTTCTACGTGGAGAACACCGCCCTGGGCCCCTCCCGGCAGATGAACCAGGGCGGGTTGAACCAGGGCGGCTACGACATCGCCCACCTGCGGCTGGAGCCCGACGGCCGGGTGACCCTCTTCACCGGGCTGTGCGAGATGGGTCAGGGTTTCCGCAACGGGCTGACGGTGGTGTGCGCCGAGACGCTCGGCGTGCACCCCGACCAGATCGAGGTCGTGACCGGCGACACCGACAAGTGCCCCTACACCGGGCACGGAACGGGTGCCTCACGCTCCGCCGCCGTCGGCGGAGCCGCGGTCCGCAAGGCTTCCCGCACGATGAGAACCAGACTCATGGCCATCGCCGCCCACATGCTCGAGGCCCATCCCGATGACCTGCGGGCGGCGGGCGGAAGGTTCTGGGTGGTCGGCTCCCCGAGCCGTTCGGTGACCACCGCCGACATCGGCCGGGCGGTGTACCTGAGAGCCGTCGAGCTCCCCGACGACGTCGACCCGGGCCTGGAGGTGACCGAGACCTTCGACCCCGTCGGTATGGCCTGGCCCTACGGAGCCCATCATGCGGTGGTGAAGGTCGACACCGCCACCGGAGCGGTGGAGATCCTCGACTACACCATGGTCCACGACACCGGAGTCGTGCTGAACCCCATGATCGTGGAGGGTCAACTGCACGGCGCCGCCGCCCAGGGCATTGGCGCCGCCCTCTTCGAGGAGCTGGTCCACGACGAGGCCGGACAACCCCTCACCACGGGTCTCACCGACTACCTCGTCCCCTCCGCCCCCGAGATCCCCTCCTTCGCGGTGGATCACATGTGCACCCCGTCGCCGGTGGTGCCGGGGGGTGTCAAGGGAGCCGGTGAGGCCGGGGTGATCGCACCCCCCGCCGCCATCACCAACGCCGTGGAGGACGCTCTCAGCGACTACGGCGCCCGCCTCACATCGACCCCTCTGTCCCCCGAGAGGATCTGGCGGGCCATCAACTCCTGAGAACTCGGCCCGGCCCGCCCGGCACTCAGGCGCGGTCCTCACTGGTCGACAGGGGGGATAGGGTCGATCCGGAGGGCCAGTGGACAACGAATTCCCGTACTTCAACCGAGAGCTGAGCTGGCTGGCATTCAACGGCCGGGTGCTGGCCATCGCCGGCGACGCCGACACTCCACTCCTCGAGCGGGTCAAGTTCCTGGCCATCCACGGCTCCAATCTCGACGAGTTCTTCCAGGTGCGAGTGGCGGGCATCAAGAACCAGGTCGCCGCGGGCTACGGCGGCCTCACCGTCGACGGCCGATCGCCCACCACCCAGCTGACCGACATCAGGACGGAGGTGCTCGACCAGTACGCCCAGGTGGAGCACATCTTCCACGACGAGCTGGTTCCCGCCCTCCGGGAAGTCGGAATCGAGATCTGCAACTGGACCGACCTCGCCGAGGTCGACCACCGTTGGCTCGAGGACTTCTACCGGGACAGCGTCTTCCCGATCCTCACCCCCCTGGCGGTGGACCTCGCCCACCCCTTCCCCTACATCTCGAACCTCTCGCTGAACCTGGCGGTGTTCGTGCGTCACCCCCAGACCCGGGGTGTGCAGTTCGCCCGGGTGAAGGTGCCCCCGATCCTGCCGAGGCTGGTCCGCCTTCCCGACGAACGCCGCTTCGTCCCCCTCGAGCAGGTCATCGCCCACCACCTCGACGAGCTGTTCCCCGGCATGGAGGTGGTCACCCACACCCCGTTCCGGGTCACCCGCGACGCCGACATGGCCCTCGACGACGACCAGGCCGACGACCTGCTCGAGGCGATCGAGAGCCAGCTCTCCCAGCGGCGGTTCGGCTCCACGGTGAGGATCGAGATCGAACCCGGGGTGGACGCCGCCACCCTGGACCTCCTCCAGAACGAGCTGCAGGTCCATCCCAAGGACTTCTACGAGGTGCGCGGCCCGCTGGGTCTGGCCTCATTGTGGGACATCTACGCCCTCGACCATCCCGCTCTCAAGTACCCCACCCACACTCCGGTCACCCCACCCGCCTTCCAGAAGGCCAAGGCCGCGGGCCGCTCGATGTTCAACATCCTCAGGACCAACGACGTGCTGGTCCACCACCCCTATGAGTCCTTCGCCGCCTCGGTGGAGGACTTCATCACCGCGGCTTCCCGCGACCCCCTGGTCAAGGCCATCAAGATGACCCTGTACCGCACGTCCGACGACTCCTCGATCATGAAATCCCTGATCCAGGCGGCCGAGTCCGGCAAGCAGGTCGTGGTACTGGTCGAACTCAAGGCCCGCTTCGACGAACAGGCCAACATCGAGTGGGCGAAGACCCTGGAGCGGGCCGGGGTCCATGTCACCTACGGCCTGGTGGGGCTCAAGACCCACACCAAGACCACCCTCATCGTCCGCCAGGAGGGCGGCCGGATGAAGCGCTACGGCCACATCGGGACGGGTAACTACAACTCCAAGACCGCCCGTATCTACGAGGACTTCGGGCTGTTCACCGCCGATCCCGACATCGGGGCGGACCTGACCGAGTTGTTCAACACCCTGACCGGGTACAGCGCCCGTCAGAACTACCGCAAGCTGGTAGTCGCCCCCCAGGGGGTCAGGGAGTCGATCCTGCAGCTCATCGACATCGAGACCTCACAGCCCGACGGGCACATCGTCATGAAGATGAACAGCCTGGTCGACCCGAGGATCATCGAGGCCCTCTACGGAGCCTCCCGGTCCGGCACCAGGGTGGATCTGATCATCCGGGGGATCTGCTGCCTGGTACCCGGTGTGGAGGGTGTGAGCGAGAACATCTCGGTCCGCAGCATCGTCGGTCGCTATCTCGAGCACAGCCGGGTGTACCGGTTCGGTTCCCCCGACCGCGGTTTCAACTACCTCATCGGATCGGCCGACATGATGCCCCGGAACCTCGATGGTCGGGTCGAGGCCCTCGTCCCGGTCACGGCGCCCCACTGTGTACGTCGCCTGAACGAGAGCATCGACGTGTACCTGAGCGACGACCGCCTGGCCTGGACCCTGGACCAGTACGGGGGATGGCACCGTCTCGACGGGCCGGTCGGCATCAATTCCCATCTGGCGTTCGAGAGCGGGGCCGCGGCCTCGATTCTGAGCCCCGAGGCCGCCCTCAGTTCCTAGGGGCCGGTTCCCGGTGGCGGGAACACCGGCCCGCCACCGCCACGAAACCACACGGACGGATCATGGACACGACGAACGACCTGACCAGAGCGAGAGTCCTCATTACCGGCGGAACCGGGTTCGTCGGCAGCCATGTGGCCGTGGCCCTGGCGGGAGCCGGAGCCGAGGTGGAGCTGCTGGACAACCTCTGTCACAGCTCTCCCAACGTGGTCGACCGACTGTCCTCCCTCACCGGTGTCGACGTTCCGCTCCACCGGGTGGACCTCCGCCGCCACGAGCAGATCCCCCCGGTGTTCTCGGGGGCACCCTTCGATGCCGTGGTGCACTGCGCCGGCCTCAAGTCGGTCGCCGAATCCATCTCCCGTCCTCTCGACTACTACGACAACAACGTGGTCGGCACACTGAACCTCCTGCGGGCGATGGACGAGGCCGGGTGCCGGCGTCTGGTGTTCTCGTCCTCGGCGACGGTGTACTCACCCGTTGGTGTGCCCCCACTCGACGAGACTGCGCCCATCGGCCCCATCAACCCCTACGGACGGACCAAGTCGGTCGTGGAGGGGATCCTCGAGGAACTGTGCGAGGCCGACCCCGCCTGGTCGGTGTACAACCTCCGCTACTTCAATCCCGTGGGCGCCCACCCCAGCGGCCGGATCGGGGAGGACCCCAACACCGACCCGGCCAATCTCGTGCCCCGGGTGCTCGATGTCGCCCTGGGGGTGAAGCCCGAGATCGCGGTCTACGGCAGCGACTACGACACGCCCGACGGCACCTGCATCCGTGACTACATACACGTCTGCGATCTGGCCGAGGGACACGTCGCGGCCGTGGCCCGACTCGATTCCTCCGCGGGGTGTCGGGCGGTGAACCTGGGTACCGGTACGGGTCACTCCGTGCTCGAGGTCGTGGACTCCGTACGCCGGGTGTCGGGCCGCGAGGTTCCCATCCGACCCCAGGGGCGCCGCTCCGGCGACCAGCCCATCAGTGTCGCCGACGCCTCACTGGCCGAGACCGAGCTGGGCTGGTCGGCCCGACGGGGACTCGACGAGATGTGCGGCGACGCCTGGAACTGGCGGCGCAGCAACCCCCGGGGTTTCGAGGAGAATGCCTGACCCTCCCTCCGGTCAGACCCCTCCCATCGAGGCACCGCCATTGACCAGCACCGTCTGACCCGAGATCATCCGGGCCGCGGGCGACAGAAGGAAGGCCACGGTGGCGGCCACGTCCGCCGGTCGGATCAACTCGGCGATGCACTGCTCCGCCGCGATCTCCTTGCGGTAGACCTCGGGAATGGTCTGCTCGGTGATCTCGGTGGTGACGAGGCCCGGACCGACGGAGTTCACGCCGATACCGAAGGGACCCAGCTCCCGGGCCATCGACCTGGTCATGGTCGAGACCGCTCCCTTGGAGGCCACGTAGTGCAGCAGGTTCGGCATGCCGAACGTCACCACGTCGGAGGAGATGTTGACTATCCGACCTCCGGACCTCTGCCTCATGTGGGGCACCACCGCCGCCGAGCAGATGAACACCGAACGGGTGTTGACGGCCATCACCCGGTCCCATTCCTCGGCCGGGATCTCCCAGAAGGGCCTCCGCTCCAGGCTCACGTAGAGCCCGGCGTTGTTCACCAGGCCGTCGATCCGACCCATGAGACCCGCCACCGTCGACATGGCCTGGCCCACCGTCTCGGGATCGGAGACGTCGGCTCTGAGGGCCATGGCTTCCGCTCCCCTGGACCTGACGGCCTCGATGGTCTCCTCGGAGTTCTCGAGATCCAAGATCGCGACCGCGGCGCCGGCGGCTGCTATGCGCACCGCGATCTCCCGGCCGATGGCCCGGGCCCCACCGGTCACCACGACGACCTGTCCGGCCAGCGGACGCCCGTCGGCCCCCGAGGGACTCTCCTGACCACCCCGAACGGATCCGTCACTGTCCCCCGACGACATCGATGCTCTCCTCCTGACGGCCCGCGCGATCCTCGCGCACGGCCCGTACCCATGATTCCATCCCGACCCCACCCACCACGACTTCTTCGGCCCAGTGGACCGTGTCGCTTCCCGTGGCTGTGTCGGCTCTGTCGGTCGCTGTCCGCCGCTGTCGGCCGCAACTGCGGGGCCGGGCCCATGACCGCGATGGAACGCGACTTGACCAACGCCCGTGATTCCGTATGCTGAGTCACGTGATCAGTGGAAACCTCTCCTCCGAATTCACCGGACTGCTTCTCCTCATGTAGGCGGGTGCCACCCATATGGCACCTGCCGAACCTCCTGCGCCCTCGGGCCGGGAGGTTCTTTCGGTTTTCGGACCCGGTTTCCACCCTCACCGCTCCGGCGTCAGAACCACACCATTCAACTCACGAGAGGTCGGCACCATGCCAAGCCCTCAACAACCGAGCCCCATGCCGTTCGAGAAGTACCGGCCCTACAGCTACGGCCCGGAACTCCAGGACCGCCTCTGGCCCGACCGGGAGATCGAGGCCGCCCCGACCTGGTGCTCGGTCGACCTCCGGGACGGCAACCAGGCTCTCATCGATCCCATGGACATCGATCGCAAGCGTGAGATGTGGACCCAGCTCGTCGAGATGGGTTTCAAGGAGATCGAGGTCGGTTTCCCCGCCGCCTCCCAGCCGGACTTCGACTTTCTCCGGCTGCTGATCGAGCAGGACCTGATCCCCGACGACGTCACGATTCAGGTTCTCACCCAGGCCCGGCCCGAGATCATCACCCGCACGTTCGAGGCGGTGAAGGGCTCCCGCCAGGCCATCGTCCACCTGTACAACTCCACCTCGACCCTCCAACGTCGGGTGGTGTTCGGGACCGACTTCGCCGGTATCACCCGGATCGCGGTGGAAGGGGCGAAGCTGTGCAAGTCGCTCGAGGAGCACGCCGGCGACACCGACATCCGCTTCCAGTACTCACCGGAGAGCTTCACGGGCACCGAGATCGATTTCGCCATCGACATCTGCGCCGCGGTGATGGACGTGTTCGAGGCCTCCCCCGACAACAGGCTGATCCTCAATCTGCCGGCCACCGTCGAGATGTCGACACCGAACCACTACGCCGACCTCGTCGAGTACTTCGACCGGAACATGGACAACCGGGAGTCGGCGCTCATCTCGCTTCATCCCCACAACGACCGCGGTACCGCCGTGGCCGCCGCTGAACTGGCCCTGATGGCGGGGGCCGACCGGGTGGAGGGAACCCTGTTCGGCAACGGTGAGCGCACCGGCAACGTGGACGTCGTGACCCTGGCACTGAACATGTTCTCCCAGGGCGTCGATCCCGAACTCGATCTCGGCCACATCGACCGGATTCGCCGGGTGGCCGAGCACTGCAACCAGATCCCGGTTCATCCCCGCCATCCCTACGTCGGCGACCTGGTGTACACCGCCTTCTCCGGCAGTCATCAGGACGCCATCAAGAAGGGCCTGGAGGCCCTCGAGGAGGACTACGAGGTCTGGGAGGTCCCCTACCTGCCGATCGATCCGGCCCACCTGGGTCGCACCTACCAGGACATAATCCGGGTCAACAGCCAGTCCGGCAAGGGCGGGGTGGCCTACGTGCTCAAGAGCCAGTACGACATCGACCTCCCGCGGCGCCTGCAGATCGAGTTCTCCCGCATCATCCAGTCCATCGCCGACGACGGCGGGGAGATCATGCCCGAGGCCATCTGGAAGACCTTCGCCGAGACCTACCTGCACACCACCCGCCCTCTCTCCTACGTCGGGCATCGCAGCAGCTTCGACTCCATGGCCTCCGATCAGGCCGAGGTGGAGGCCCGGGTCACCGTCGACGGGGTGGAGCAGACGGTCACCGGCCGGGGCAACGGTCCTCTCTCGGCGTTCAAGGCGGCCCTGGAGAAGGAGACCGGGGTTCAGGTGACCCTGGTGGACTACCAGGAACACTCGATGGGATCCGGCGCCGACGCCACCGCTGCCGCCTTCGTCGAGGTGGAGACCCCCGACGGCCGGACCAACTGGGGGGTGGGGATACACCCCAACATCGTCACCGCCTCGTTCCGGGCCCTGATCTCCGCCGTGAACCGAACCCGGGCACCCGGCGTCTGACCGTTTCGAGTACCCCTCCGATCTTCGTCTCCCGACCGGGTACCGCGGCCTGACCGGTCCGGTCGGGAACTCCACACCTTCGTGCAGTTCCCGACCGGACACCCGGTCGATCTCCCGGCCGTTGATCACGCGACTCCGTCGCACCACGGCCGGCTCCGATGTCGGGCACCGGAGGAACTCGGGACCCTCGGTACATTCGGCACGACACCCCCCGGGATAAGAGGCCGTGACCGGATTTGTTCATCTCGGTAGCGAAACCCACCGGCGGGCGGGCGGCTTCCCGTTCCGATCTCGATTTGCCCCCCGGCACTCCGGCGGGTCTCATCTAGGGGCCAGGGGACACCGAACAGGAAAGAGAACCGATGAAACTCGCCACCGGGGCCGGGTACTGGAGCGCCGGGCCACCGGCCGACGCCGCCGCCAAGATCGTGCGGGCCGAGGAACTCGGTTACGACTCCTTCTGGACGGCCGAGGCCTACGGTTCCGACGCCTTCACGCCTCTGGCGTGGTGGGGCTCTTCGACCCGGAGCATAAAGCTGGCGACGGGCATAGCCCAGATGTCGGCCCGGACCCCGACGGCCACCGCCATGGCGGCGATCACCCTGGATCACCTCAGCGGAGGACGGTTCATCCTCGGCCTGGGCGCCTCGGGACCCCAGGTGGTCGAGGGCTGGTACGGACAGCCCTATCCCCGGCCCCTGGCCCGTACGCGTGAATACGTCGAGATCATCCGGAGGGTGGTGGCCCGCGAGGCCCCCGTGACCTTCGACGGCGACTTCTACCAGCTCCCCTTTCCGGGCGGAACCGGGCTCGGCAAGGCCCTCAAACCCACGGTCCACCCGATCCGGAACCGGATCCCCATCTACCTGGCCGCCGAGGGACCCCGGAACGTGGCCCTGGCGGCGGAGATCTGCGACGGGTGGCTGCCGCTGTTCATGTCACCCCACGCCGACGACCACTACCGGGAGGCCCTGGCGGCCGGATTCGAACGGGGTGGCGGTTCGGAGGACTTCGAGGTGGTGTGCCCCGTGACCGTCCTGCCGACGGAGACCACCGGGGAGGACGACATGAACCGGGCGGCCGACGCCATGCGACCGATGCTCGCCCTCTACATGGGAGGGATGGGAGCCAAGGGGGCCAACTTCCACCACGATGTGTTCGTCCGGATGGGCTACGGCGAGGTCGCCGACCGGGTTCAGGACCTCTACCTCGCCGGACACAAGCAGGAGGCGGCGGCGGCGATCCCCCTGGAGCTGGTCTCCCAGGTGTCCCTGGTGGGCACCCCGGAGAAGATCAGGGACGACCTGGCGGCCTGGGAGGAGTCGGTGGTGACCACGCTGATGGTCAGCGGGCCCGCCGAGGTGCTCCCCCTCATGGCCGAGCTCTGCCTGTGACCACCGGACGGCACACCGCAGTGGACCCCCGCACCCCGGTTCTCATCGGTGTGGGACAGGTGTCGCAGCGCCCCGACGATCTGAGCGAAGCCGTCGAGCCCCTGGAGCTGATGGCCCGGGCCTGCGAAGCCGCCGCCTCGGACTGCGGAGTCAACTCCGTCCTGGGACGGGTCGACGCCCTCAGAGTGGTGAGAGGAGCGTGGTCCTACTCCGACCCCGGGCGCCTGCTGGCGGAGAGGTTCGGTGCCGACCGCGCGGTAACCGCCCTGACCCACCACGGTGGCAACACCCCCCAGAGCCTGGTCAACCGGTCGGCCCGGGAGATCGTCGACGGCAGACACGATGTGGTGCTGATCGTCGGCGGTGAGACCATCTGGACCCGGCGAAGGGCCCGCCGGGAGGGGTTCACGATCCCCACCACGGCCCAGACCGAGGCTGCTCCCGACGAGATGATCGGCGCCGAACTGCCGATGAACGACGACTTCGAGACCTCCCGGGGCCTCGAGATGCCGATCCACCTCTATCCGGTGTTCGAGTCGGCAATCCGCGGTTCCCGCGGCGAGACCATCGAAGCCCACCGTGACCGAATATCCCGCCTGTGGGAGGGCTTCAACCGGGTGGCCGTCGCCAACCCCCACGCCTGGAACCGGACTCCGATGACAGCAGCGGAGATCCGCCAGCCGGGCCCGGGAAACAGAATGGTCGGGTTTCCCTACACCCGGGCCATGAACAGCAACTGGTTCCTGGACCAGGCCGCCGCCCTGATTCTCTGCAGCGCGGCCACCGCCCGCGACCTGGGCGTGGCCACCGATCGCTGGGTCTTCCCGTGGGCGGGCACCGACGGGAGCGACACGGCCCGGGTTTCGGAGAGGATCGACCTCCACTCGTCGCCCGCCATCCGGATCGCCGGTCGGCGCTGTCTCGAACTCGCCGGTGTCGGGGTCGAGGATCTCACCCACATCGATCTCTACAGCTGCTTTCCCTCCGCCGTGCAGATCGCGGCGGCCGAGCTGGCCATACCGATGGACCGGCCCCTCACCGTCACCGGGGGGCTGACCTTCGCCGGGGGTCCTCTCAACAACTACGTCACGCATTCGATCGCCACCATGGCCGGGCTGCTGCGCCAGGACCCCGGTTCCCCGGGGTTGTGCACCGCCAACGGCGGCTATGTGACGAAGCACGCCTTCGGCGTCTACTCCTGCACTCCCCCGGCGGAGGGATTCCGGGCCGAGAACTGCCAGGCCGCCATCGACGCCCTGGTGGAACCGGCGAAGGCCCGGGTCGCCTCCGATCACGTCGGCGACGTGACCATAGAGGCGTACACCGTCATGTTCGACCGCGAGGGGGCCGACCACGCCCTGGTGGCCCTCGACGCCCGACCGGAGTCCGCTCGCCGCGGCCCCGTGGCCCGTACCTGGGGCCGCACGTCGGATCCGGGGATCCTGGAGGCTCTGATGGACGAGGAGTTCATCGGCCGCGGAGCCCGACTCACCGACACCGGAGAGGTGGTCATCGACTGAGCCCCGAACCTCCGGGCGTCGCGGGGCCCGGGACGGGACCAGAGACCCTGGCGGGTGACACGACTCCGGACCAGAATCGGGATGAGTGCAGGACCACCACCGGAACCGGAATCCGCCGGTCGCGGAGGTGGGAGGAGGCGTGACAATGGTGTTCGAGACTGTCGTGGTCGGAGTCGACGGATCCGAGGGATCGCGACGCGCCGTTTCCTGGGCCGCCAACCAGCTCCCCTCCCGAAGCGGTCGGCTCATCGCGGTGCACGCCTACCATCCGCCTCCCGGCTCGGAGATGTTCGGGATCGATCCCGGCCACAAGGCCAAGGCGGTCACGGAGATGACCGAGCAACTCGAATCGGACTGGACCGAACCGGCCCGTGAGGTCGGTGTGGAGCCCGAGACCCGACTGCTCGAGGGAGCGGCCGGACGGGTACTCGAGAGGGTGGCCACCGAGGTCGGGGCCGACACCGTCGTCCTGGGACACGACGAGGGTCGCTTCACCCGCTATCTCCTGGGTTCCACCGCCGCCAAGCTGATCTACCGCGGCACCCATCCCGTCGTGGTGGTAGGCGCCGGTCACCGGACCGGACCGCTGTCCGGTCCGATCGTCGTCGGCTGCGCCGAACCCGAGCAGGCATCGGTGCTGCTCAACTGGGCCATCGACATAGCCGAGGAGCGGGGGCTCGAGGTGGTGGCCCTGAGAGCCTCCAATCCCGACCCGTGGATCGAGGGCTACTACCCCATCGACATCTCCGCCCTGCAGGAGGCGGCCCGCGAGTCCCTGCACCGGACCGTCGCCGAGGTCGTGGAGAGCCGAAGCACCGAGGTTCCCGTGGAGGACAAGGTGGTCGAGGGGTACGCCCTGCGATCTCTCGAGGAGGCCAGCGACACGGCGTCACTGGTGGTGATCGGCTCCCATCATCGGTCCGAGGTGGGCGCATTCCTGGCGGGATCGGTCACCAACCACCTGCCCACACTCGCCCACTGTCCGGTGGCCGTCATCCCCGTGGCGGCCCTGGAGGCCTGACGGGCCCGTCGAGGACATTCAGAAGAGGAGACAGCTATGAAGTCGATAATCGTCGGAACCGACGGATCGGAGAACTCCATCGCCGCCGCCCGGTGGGCCTCAGGACTCGCCGCCCGCTCCGGAGCTCGCCTGACGGTCGTCTACTCGTGGCAACCCAGCCAGGCCGAGCTACCCCCCGACGCCTACGAGAAGGAGGCCGAGGAGGCCCAGGCGAGCGTCGAGAAATGGTGTCGGGAGGTCGGTGATCTCCAGGGGGAGGTCGAGTGTGTAGCCCGTGACGGTGACGCCATCGACATACTGATGGCCGAGTACGAACTGCAGGATGCCGACCTACTGGTGGTGGGGAGACGCGGTGTGGGTGGCTTCCGGGGTCTGGTGCTGGGATCGATCGCCGACTACATGCTCCATCACGGGCCCGAACACACGGCGATAGTCCCCGACGAGGTGGACACACCCGGCTCGGGTCCGGTGCTGGCCGGTGTGGACGGATCGGGCGATTCCGTGGAGACACTCCGGTGGGCCGCCCAACTGGCCGCCGACGCCGGGCGCGAGGTCCAGGCCATCTTCACCTACGACCCACGCGAGGACAGCTTCCCCCACCCGCCCCGACCCCACCGGCACGAGGCCGAGGCCCGGGCTGCGCTCACCGAGGTCGCCGGCACGGCGGCTGTTCCCCTCGAGCTGGAGGTGGTCGCGGGCAACCCGACCGAGGTACTCATGTCACGGGCCCTCGAGGTGGGGGCCATAGCGGTCGTGGTGGGGGCCAGAGGCCATCACACTCTCCGTCACCGGTCCGTCGGCCATGTTGCCGGCCAGCTCGCCCACCACTGTCCCGCACCCATCGTGGTCGTGAGACACCAGGACTGATCGGCGACCCCGGAGTCTCACCGATTCCCAGAGGCGGGTAGGGTGATCGGGTGGAGCGATCGGTCCTGCAGGCGGTGCTGGCCCGCCTCGAGTACGTGGGGCTTCGACCCACCGCCACCCGTCGCCGCCTGGTGGAGATCCTGGCCCGGGCCGCGGCACCGCTCACCGTGCCCGAGATCATCTCGGCGGGGACCTCCGGCCCCGCACCGGTACACATCCCGGCCAGTTCGGCCTACCGCAACATCGTGCATCTCGAACGGGCCGGTGTGGTCCGCCGCATCGTCACCTCCGACCTGCACGCCCGCTTCGAGCTGTCGGAGACCCTCACCGGCGACCACCATCACCACCTGGTCTGCACCCGATGCGGCCGGGTCAGCGACATCGCCCTGCCCGATCAGCTGGAGGCGGCCCTCGAGGGCACCATCGACCGGATCGGACGCGACCTCGACTTCGATGTCACCGAGCACCGTCTCGACCTGGTCGGAGCCTGCCGGGACTGCCGCCGGTAGGGATCGGGGCCCGCCCTCCTGGTAGTTTCGGCCCGTCGGCCGACCGGGATCGGCTCCCGCCGGGGGGCGCCGCCGGAGCGACCGTCTCGAATGGAGGCCCAGATTGTTCACCTTCGTAGATCCACTCGAAAGGGCCGAGCGCACGGCTGGGGACCGAACCGCATTCGTGTGCGGTGACAGGTCGCAGACCTTCGGCGAGTTCGCCTCCCGATGCCGCAAGGTGGCCGGCGCCCTCGACCGACTCGGGCTCGACCCCCTGGACCGGGTGGCCCTGTGGGCACCGAACAGCGACCACTACGCCGAGATCTACATGGGGGTACCGGCCTCGGGCCGGGCGGTCATGCCCCTGAACACCCGCCATGCCGTGCCCGAGTTGCAGTACCAGCTCGACGACGCCGGGGCCCGGATCCTCATCTCGGACTTCGACGCCGAGGCCCTCGCTCCCAATGTCGAAAGGGTCATCGGGCTCGATGAGTGGAACTCCATGGTGGACGAGGCCCCCGAGGCCGAACTCGGCCGGGGTTCCACCTCCGACACCATGGCCGGGCTCTTCTACACCGGGGGAACCACCGGCGCATCCAAGGGGGTGGTGCTCACCCACGGGAACCTGATCGCCAACGCCTGGCACATCCTGGTGGCCACCTCGATCCAGCCCGACGACCGCTACCTGATCATGGCCCCCATGTTCCATGCCGCCGGTTCGGTCTCCCTGCTGCCCGCCATCTGGGTCGGAGCCACCCAGGTGATCCTCCCGGCCTTCAGCCCGGCTGCCGCTCTCGATCTCATCGAGGAATCCCGGGCCACCATGACCCTGGCCGTACCCACCATGGTCTCGGCCATGAACGAACTCCAGCGCGCCGAGCCCCGCGACACCTCCACCCTGCGGATCCTTTACTACGGAGCCAGCCCCATAGCCACCGAGGTGGTCCGCACCGCGACCCGGACCTTCCCCGAGGCGGAGATGTGCCATCTCTACGGCGCCACCGAACTGGCGCCTCTCACCACCACTCTCAGGCATCACGAAAGGCATCTCGACGGCGATCTGGCCCGATCCGCCGGCCAGCCGGTGGTCGGGGTCGACGTGCGTGTCTTCGACGATGACTGGAACGAGTTGCCCCCCGGGGAGGTCGGTCGGGTCGTGGCCAAGGGTCCCAACGTGATGAAGGAGTACTGGGGCAAGCCCGAGGCGACCGCGGCCGTGCTGCGCGACGGCTGGTACGACTCCGGCGACCTCGGGTACATGGACGAGCACTCCAACCTGTTCCTGGTCGATCGGGCCAAGGACATGATCATCTCCGGTGGGGAGAACGTCTACTGCACCGAGGTCGAGGAGGCCCTCTTCAAGCATCCGATGGTCCTGGAGGCCACGGTGTTCGGTATCCCCCACGACACCTGGGGTGAGGCGGTTCACGCCGTGATCGTGCCCCGCGGAGAGGTCACCGCCGAGTCCATCATCGAGCACTGCCGGCAGCTGATCGCCGGCTACAAGGTTCCCCGTAGCATCAGCTTCCAGTCCGAGCCCCTGCCCAAGTCGGGGCCCGGCAAGATACTCAAGCGTGAGCTACGGGCGCCCTACTGGGAGGGGCACGACAAGATGGTCCACTGAGCACCCCACTTCGGTGCCCGGTGACAAAGGGACTCTCGACCCCTGACCGGAGATCCCCGAGCAGGCATGCTGGAGGTGGGCGGAACACAGGTAGCCGCAGGACGACCGCCGCGACAGAACGGGGATCGAGATGGGTTTGCAGTCAGTTGTCGTAGGGGTGGACGGTTCGCCGGCCTCCGACCGGGCCCTCGGGTGGATGGCCGCCCAGATGAACTCCCCCGATCAGCACATACACGCGGTTCACGGGTACTCGGTGAACGCCGAATGGGCCCTCATGGCGGTGCCGTTCGACACCACGCCCTGGTTGGCCGAGCTGGAGGAGCTGGTTCGTTCGGACTGGGTCCGACCGGCCGAGGGCACCCCGGCGACCGTGGACGGGCGGGTGATCGAGGCCCCCGCCGCCGACGCCCTGATTCAGGTCGCCGAGGCCGAGGACGCCGATGCCATCGTCGTCGGCTACCAGGGACAGACCCGGTGGTCCCGCCGTCATCTCGGGGGTACGGCGTCGAAACTGCTCCACCGCAGCCCCCGTCCGGTGATAATCGCCGGGGAGGCGACGCGGGTCGAACCGATGTCGACGCGGATCATCGTGGGGTGCGAGAAGCCCGACTCGGCGGTGCACCTGCTCAACTGGGCCCTCGACGTGGCCGAGCCCCGTGGCCTGCCGGTGGTGGCCGTGCACGTGGTCGAGCCCCTCGCCTGGATCGACACCTACTACCCGGTCGACATGGTCGCCGTGAAACAGGCGGCCGCCAAGAGGTTCGAGGACGTCCTGGACCAGATCCGCACGGACCGCGAGGTGACCGTGGATCTGAGTTCGGAGGCCCGGGCCGGTTCGGCCCTGACCGAGCTGACCGACGCCACCAAGGGGGCCGACCTCCTGGTGGTGGGTTCCCACCACCACGGGGCCCTCGGCGACTTCCTCAGTGGTTCGATCACCAGCCACACCCCTCTCCTCGCCGACTGCCCCGTGGCCGTCATTCCCTTCTCCTGACCCCCACCCCTGACCCCGGGAAGACTTCCCGAACCCCGACAGGCCGGAAAACGGGGTGACTGCGCCCCTAGGGTGGGTTCATGGCCACGGGACTGTTGCATCCGGGATCCATGGGCACCGCCCTGGGAACCGCCCTGGACGGCACTGTGCTCTGGGCGGGGAAAGGCCGGTCACAGGCCACCAGGGACCGGGCCGTCGCGGCGGGGTTCTCCGAGGTCAGCGACCTCGAGACCCTGTGCCGGCGCTCCACGGCGATCGTCTCGGTGTGTCCACCGGGAGCGGCCGAGGAGGTCGCCCGCCAGGTGGCCTCGACGGGCTTCACCGGCGTCTACCTCGACGCCAACGCCGTGGCCCCCGCCACCGCCCGGAGAATCGGCGGTCTGTTCGATAGGTTCGTGGACGGTGGGATCATCGGCCTTCCCCCGACGCCGGAGCGCCGGGCCGCCCTCTACCTCTCGGGCGATGACGCGGCCGCCGTCGACGAGATGGCCGGCCTCTTCTCCCACGGCCTCTTCGACGTCCGGCGGGTCGAGGGCGGGATCGGCGCCGCCTCGGCGGTGAAGGTCTGCTTCGCCGCCTGGACCAAGGGCACCGCCGCCCTGCTGACGGTGATCAACGCCCTGGCCGAGGCCGAGGGGGTCTCCGAGGTGCTCGGGGAGGAGTGGGCGATCTCCATGCCCGACCTGCCCCCCAGATCCAGGGCCACCGCCGCCGCCGTCGGTCCCAAGGCGTGGCGCTTCGGAGGGGAGCTCCGGGAGATAGCGGCGGCCCTGGCCGACGCCGGACTGCCGACGGGGTTCGCCTCCGCCGCCGCCGACACCTACGACCGTCTGGCGACCCTCGTCGATGTCCCCGGTCCCACGCTGGAGGACGCCGTCGAGCTGCTGCTGGGTCGCTCTCGGACGACGAGGGCCACGTAGGCGGGAGCGGCGCGAACGCCGTCTGGCTGTCTGGCTACTGCTGGGTCGCTCTCAGATGACCAGAGCCACGTAGACGGCCCCGGTCACGAGGCCGAACACGATGTGGGCCATGACCATCCCCATGGGTGTCATCTGGCCGTAGCCGGTCATCATGGTGCCCGGCTGATCCATCGTGCCGTTCTTCACCAGCGGGTGGGCCATGGTCAGCATGATCGGCATGATCACCGTGATGATCGCTCCATGGACGAGGCCGATCACGATTCCGAGCCCGAGCCCGGCGCCGACCGACGTGGCGTCGAAGGCGTGCAGGATCCCGGCGTGGACGAGCCCGAACATGGCACCCATCATGAGGTGCATCATCAGCCCGATCCCATAGGCGGTGTTGTCCGGGGCGTCGGGCATGACCATCGTGCCCAGGGTCTTCAGCAGGTTCATCCTGGTCATGCCCATGGCCAGACCGCCGTAGATCACCATCAACATGGCCAGGGCACCCAGTACCCCGGCGATGATGGCTGATCCGGCGGAATAGTTCCCGGCCAGGGTCGCGGCAAGAACAGATGACATTTATGTCCCCTCTCAGAACAGCGCGTCGACTGGCGCGCACACCGGTAACCCGAGCCTGGGCCACTCTCTTCCCCGAGGGCCACGGACGTGGCAGTCGGGGTCGGCACCGGATACCGGGCCGCGGTTCGGGACTGTCGATTGCCGCGCCCGGGTTGTGACGGTGAGCCACGATAGGTGCAGACGGAGGAGACACGATGCAACTCGGAATGATCGGCCTGGGCCGCATGGGGGCCAATCTGGTTCGGAGGCTGACCGCCGCCGGCCACGAATGCGTCGTCTACGACGTCAACCCCCACGCCGTCCAGACCCTGGCCGGGGAAGGTGCCCTGCCGGCGGGTTCGACCGCCGACCTGGTGGCCCGGCTGCAGGCCCCGCGAGCGGTGTGGGTGATGGTCCCCGCCGCCTACGCCGGTTCGGTGGTCGCCGAGGTCGCCACCCACCTGGAATCCGGTGACACCGTGATCGACGGGGGAAACACCTACTACCGCGACGATGTCGACCGTCACGCGGAGTTGTCGCAGAGGGGCATTCACTATCTCGACATCGGCACCAGCGGAGGGGTGTTCGGCCTCGAGCGGGGCTACTGCCTGATGATCGGTGGGGACCCCGAGCCGGTCGCCCGACTCGAACCGATATTCGAGGCCCTCGCACCCGGGGTCGGGAGCGCCCCCCGCACTCCGGGACGGGAGGGTGAACCACGACCGGAGGAGAAGGGCTACCTGCACTGCGGGCCGTCCGGAGCCGGCCACTTCGTGAAGATGGTCCACAACGGCATCGAGTACGGGGTGATGGCGGCCTACGCCGAGGGTCTGGGAATACTCGAGCAGGCCGGAGTCGGGAGGGAGGATCAGGTCCACGATGCGGAGACCACTCCCCTGAGGGACCCCCAGTACTACCGCTACGACATGAACCTTCCCGAGATCACAGAGGTCTGGCGCAGGGGCAGTGTGATCGGGTCGTGGCTCCTCGACCTCACCGCTGCCGCCCTGGCCGAGGATCCGGGGCTGGAACAGTTCAGCGGCCGGGTCTCCGACTCCGGCGAGGGTCGCTGGACCGTACACGCCGCGGTCGACGAGGGAGTTCCGGCACCGGTGCTGACCTCCGCCCTGTTCGAGAGGTTCTCCTCCCGGGGCCGGGCGGTCTACGCCGACAAGGTCCTGTCGGCCATGCGCAAGCAGTTCGGCGGCCATCACGAGAAGAGCGCCGAGTAGTGGCCCCCGTCAACCCGAGAGCGCCTCAGGGGGACGCCGATGCCCTGATCCTCTTCGGCATCACCGGTGACCTGGCCCGCAAGAAGCTCTTCCCGTCTCTCTACCGCCTGTTCGCCAAGGAGCAGGTCGACCTGCCCATCATCGGTGTGGCCTCCTCGGACTGGACCACCGACCAGCTCCGGGCCCGGATGCACACCTCGCTGGTCGAACACGGAATCGACATCGACGAGAAGGTCTTCGATCGCCTGGCCGCCCGGGTGTCCTACGTTTCGGGCGACTACCGCCGTCACGACACGTTCGAGAGGCTGGCCGCCGCCGTCGGTGAGGTGAGGCTCCCCGTCGCCTACCTGGCCATCCCCCCGTCGCTGTTCGACGACGTGGTCCAGGGCATGGCCTCCGTCGGCCTGGATCGCAACGGCCGGGTCGTCCTGGAGAAGCCCTTCGGTCGGGATCTCGCCTCGGCCCGCGAGCTCAACGCCATCCTCCACCGGTACTTCCCCGAGGAGGCCATCTTCCGGATCGACCACTTCCTCGGCAAGGGACCGGTCCAGAACCTGATGATCTTCCGGTTCGCCAACTCCCTGCTCGAACCGGTCTGGAACCGCCACTACATCGACAACGTCCAGATCACGATGGCCGAGTCGTTCGGTATCGAGGGAAGGGGCCGTTTCTACGACCGGGTCGGGGCGCTACGCGACGTGGTCCAGAACCACCTCCTGCAGATCATCGCCCTGATGGCCATGGAACCACCGGTATCGGAGGATGCCGACGCTCTGCGCGACGAGAGGGTCAAGGTACTCAAGGCCATGGCCCCGTTCTCCTACCGCGACATGGTGCGCGGTCAGTACCTGGGTTACCTCGACGAGAAGGACGTCGCACCCGACTCCGACACCGAGACGTTCGTGGCGCTCAGAGCCGGAATCGACTCCTGGCGTTGGGCCGG
>DRKF01000559.1 GCA_011051915.1 Acidimicrobiales bacterium
GGTGCCGAGATCGAGTTTCACACCCGACCCGTCGGCGAACCCGGCGGCCGGGTCGATCCGGCTCGCCTGTCCCGGATACTGCGGAAGCTTCCCGACTCGATCTCCACGAGCATCGAACCCGGGGGGCAGGTCGAACTCAACGGGCCTCCCGATCACGACATGGCCCGACTGGTGGCCCGGGCCCGCCGTGATCTCTCGACGGTTCGGGCGCTCCTGTCCGACCACGGGATCGAGATGGACGGTGGCGGCCTGGACTGGCGACGTCCTCCCCGGCGCCTCCTCGACAGCAGTCGCTACCGGAACATGGAAGCGGTGTTCGACCGCTCCGGACCGTCGGGCCGGCTGATGATGTGCAACACCGCTTCGTTGCAGATCACCGTGGACCCCGCCGGAGACGCGACAGAAGCCTGGCTCATGGCCCACCGGATCGGGCCCTGCCTGCTCGCCGCGGCCGCATCTTCCCCCCGATCCCATCCCGGGTTCCCCACCGAGGCGCCCTGGCGATCCGAACGACACCGGATCTGGGAGTCGGTGGAGCCTTCGCGCGTCGGTGACGTGTCCCGATCGGGGCGACCGATGGCCGAGGCCTGGGCCCGCTTCGCCCTCGACGCCCAGGTGCTGCAGGTCGGCTCCACCGACGGGGCCGGTCCCGTCCCCGCTCCACCCGGATTGACCCTGGGTGCGTGGATATCGGAGGGACTGGAGGGTTCGGGCCCCACCGTGGCCGAGACACGTCACCACGTCACGACCCTATTCCCGTGGGTACGCCCCCGGGGTCCGCTGGAACTGAGGATCATGGACGCCCCCACCTCGATGGATCCGGCTCCGCTGCTGACCCTGGCGGGGGTACTGATGACCCGTCCCCGGCTCTGGCCGGCGGCCCGGGAGGCGACGACGGCGACCGCCGGCCGCTGGCGGACCGCGGCCAGGTGTGGTGCCCGGCATCGGATGCTCGAGACGGCCCTGGGCGACCTGGTGGCTCTGGTGACCGACGAACTGACCAGGACAGGCGACTTCGAACTGACGGACACGCTCCACCGGTGGTGGACGTCGCTGACACCACACGAGTTCGTACCCCGCAGACAGCCCTCCCTGGTCGAGGGGTCCGGGACCGGCAGGGTCGGTGGATCGTGACTGAGCACGACGGGACCAGGATGGGCGACGGCCCCAGGGCCGGTGTGGGCGACGACCTCAAGACCAGGATCGTGGCGGCCCTGGCCGGAGCCCGCCGGCGCACCCTCTCCCTCACCGAACTGGACGCCGAATCCCTGCGGCGTCAGGTGTCACCGTTGATGTCACCTCTCGTCTGGGATCTCGCCCACGTCGGGAACTACGAGGATCAGTGGCTACTGAGGAGAGTGGGTTCCTCCGCCGGGGCGGCCCGACCGGAACTGGACGACCTCTATGACGCGTTCCGTCACCCGCGCAGCAGCCGAAGGGGCCTCCCCCTCCTGGACGGCGATGCGGCCCGAACCTACCTGGCCCGGGTTCGCAGCGAGGTGCTGGGAGAGCTGGAGACCCTGGCCCCCGACGCCTTCGGAGGTGAGTCCAGGCTCCTGAACGGGGGATTCGTGTACGGAATGGTCGCCCAGCACGAGCAGCAGCACGTGGAGACCATGCTGGCCACCCATCAGCTCATGGGCGAGGGCGCCAACCCGCCCCCCGGGTCGGTCGATCCGCGGGATCGGCCGGCTTCCCCGGTCGACGATCTGGCTACGGTCGAGATCGATTCGGGGCCGTTCCACCAGGGAGACGCGGGCAATCCCTGGGCCCTGGACAATGAGGCTCCGGGTCACACCGGGGTCACCGGGGAGTTCCTGATCGACAGATTCCCGGTCACGAATCGCCGCTACCTCGAGTTCATCGCCGACGGCGGCTACCAGCGGCGGGAACTGTGGACCACCGAGGGCTGGGGCTGGCGTCAGGAGGCGGGCCTGAAGGCACCCCAGTTCTGGGACATCGACGGCGGCACCCCCCACCTTCTCCGCTTCGGCACCTGGGTGGAGGTGGACCCCGCGGCCCCGGTGCAGCACGTCTGCTGGTACGAGGCCGACGCCTTCGCCCGTTGGAACGGCGGGCGTCTGCCGACGGAGTCCGAGTGGGAGAAGGCCTCCCGAACCGACTCCACCGACGGGACCGGGAGCGAAGCGGATCCGAACCTCGGTGGGCGCTTCCGCGGGCCGCTGGCCCTGGGTGCCCATCCGTCCGATGATGTCGGGCCGGGCTGCCGCCGCACCATCGGGGACGTGTGGGAGTGGACCTCCACCCCGTTCCACGGCTACGACGGATTCGAGTCGTTTCCCTACCGGGAGTACTCCGAGGTCTTCTTCGACGGTCGGTACCGTGTGCTCAAGGGCGGGTCCTGGGCCACCGACCCGATCGCCATCAGGAGATCATTCCGGAACTGGGACTTTCCCATCCGCCGCCAGATCTTCACGGGATTCCGCTGCGTGTACGACCCCCGGAGGGGTCCCGACCCCGAGAAATCGAACACGGCCCCGGTGCGCCCGTGAGCGCAGGACCGGGCCCTGGCCAACCCCGCCGACGAGTCACGACCCGCTGTGACTCTCGGCCCGAGCAACGGACAACACCTTGAACTCATCCCGTCCCGCCACAGTCGGAACCGAAACCGGGGCGGCCGTCTCGATGCCGAATCCGGTCATCGAGGTCCATCTGGCCCCCGACTTCTTCGAGCGGTCGATTCGCAACGACGTGAGGAAGGGTCTCACGGCCACTCCCAAGGAACTGCCGCCGAAGTGGTTCTACGACGATCTCGGCTCGGAACTGTTCGACGAGATAACCCGGCTTCCGGAGTACTACCCCACCCGGAGGGAGTGGGAGATTCTACGGCGTGAGGCGGATCACATCGCCGACTTCGGGGCTGACGTGTTCGTGGAGTTGGGATCGGGGACGTCGGAGAAGACCCGCACACTGCTCGATTCCATGGTGGGGACCGGTCTGCGCACCTATGTTCCCTTCGACGTCAGCGAGGGGATGCTCGCCCGCCAGGCCCGGCTGCTCGTAGATGAGTATCCGACCCTCGAGGTTCACGGCATGGTCGCCGACTTCGAGCACCACATGGGTTCGTGGCCCACGGGAGGTCGTCAGCTGGTGGCCTTCCTGGGTGGGACCATCGGCAACCTCGATCCGGGAGAACGCAAGGAGTTCCTCGCCGAGCTGGTCACCCACCTGGCACCCGGTGACGGCCTCCTGTTGGGAACCGACCTCATCAAGGATCCCGCCCGCCTGGTTGCCGCCTACGACGACTCCCGCGGCGTGACGGCCCGCTTCAACCTGAACGTCCTCACGGTGATCAACAGAAGGCTGAACGCCGACTTCGAGCCCGGGAACTTCGCCCACCGTGCCCACTGGAACGAGACCGACCACCGAATCGAGATGTACCTCGACTCCCTGGTGGACCAGCAGGTGACTGTCGCCGACCTCGGTATCGA
>DRKF01000560.1 GCA_011051915.1 Acidimicrobiales bacterium
CTTTGGGGGTTACGCACCAGGTTCGACGGGCTCGAGGTCACTGTTCGCTACCCGGCCGACCGCAGGATTGCCGGAGTGGATGTCCACCGCTCGGTCGACCTGGAACCCGTCGACGTGGTCACCGTGGGCGGGATCCCGGTCACGAGACCCAGTCGAACTCTCTGCGACGCCGGTCTCATCTTCCCCGAGCGAGAGATCCAGAGACTGGTCGATCATGCCGTGGCCACGGGTCTGACCACCGCCAGGGAACTGTCGAGCATCCGGTCCCGGGTTGGTGAGCACGGTCGGAACGGAGTCGTGAAGCTGGAGACCGCGGTTGATCACCTGCCGGGCACGGCGGACAGAGCGGAGTCGGGGCCGGAGAACCAACTTGTACGCATCCTCACCTCCTCGGGGCTCCCGGCCCCCGAGGTCCAGTACCCGGTGCGGATCAACGGCAGGAACTACCGGATCGATCTCGCCTATCCCGATGTCATGTTGGGTCTCGAGTACGACGGCATCGAGGCACACTCCGGTGCAACCGCCTTCGTTAGCGACCGTAGGCGCCAGAACGACCTGCTCGATGCCGGATGGACGATCAGGCGGTACACAGGAGCAGACCTGCGCGACCGCCCTGAGGCTGTGATCACCGGAGTTCGCCGGCTTCTACGAGCCGCCTGACCCACCCAACAGATCTTCTGTGAGTGGGGGGGTCGGTGTGGTGGTCCGTGGGTCTCACAGATGGGGGTTTGGTCGGCTGGTAGCCCGCCTCACGCCCACCCAGGTGTCGAAGAAGGCCGCTGACCCCAGCCCGCCGGGGGCCTCGGGATTGGTGAGGGCGTTGACCGATCGCTGCTGGGGGGTGTGGCTGTTCCACCAGCCGAAGGGGACGATCACCACACCGGGGAGGACATCGGCGGAGAGTTCCGCTGTGAGGGTGAGGACACCCCGATCGTTGAACACCTCCACCGACTCGCCGCCGACTATCCCCCGATCGGCGGCATCGCGGGGATTGAGCCGCACACCGGGGTCGGACCGCTCGGGCAGGTGGGCCTTCGAGCCCCCGTACTGGGCATTGAGGAACCGCACATGGGTCTTCGGCGAGAGCAGCCTGAGCGGAGACGTCGGATCCGAGTCGACCGCACGGTCGGGTCCGGTGGCTTCGCCGGCGTATTGCAGAGCCGACAGTCTCATCGCTGGTCGCTCCGGTGGTGGCCCATCGGTGTTGAGCCGGGCCCAACCGTTGTCGCTCAACCTCTCCCAGGTGATTCCCTCCAGAATCCGGTGCCGCGAGTTCAACAGCCCCCTCACCAGTTCCTCGTCGGACTCGGCCAGGGCCGGATCGGTGAATCCCATGGCCGAGGCCAGGCGACGGAAGATCTCGGTGTTCGGAAGCGACTCGCCCAGGGGCTCGACCGCGGGTCGGTTCAAGGCCAGGTACATGTGTCCCCACGCTGGAACCAGGTCGAGATGCTCGAGCTGGGTGGTGGCGGGCAGGACGATGTCGGCGTAGCGGGCGGTGTCGGTCATGAACTGCTCGATCACCACCGTGAACAGGTCCTCGCGGGTCAGGCCGGCGATGACCGCGTTCTGATCGGGACAGGTGACGGCCGGGTTGGAGTTGTGGACGATCAGGGCGGAGATCGGAGGGGCCAGGTTCTCGTCGCACAGCACCCGTCCCAGCGACGCCATGTTGAAGACCCGTGGAGCCTCCACCGGTGGATCGTGATTGAGGGCCTCGTCGAAGTAGACGCTGGTCGAGCGGGCCAGGCCACCGCCACGGTCCCGCCAGGCGCCGGTGACGGCGGGGAGCATGGTCACCGCCCGGAGCAGCTCCCGTCCGTGGAGATGGTGTTCCGCCCCGATGAGGGTCCGGATCGCCGCGGGTCGTCGGGTGGCGAAGGTACGGGCCAGCCATTCGATGGTGTCGGCGGGGACGCCGGTGATCATCTCGGCCCGTTCGGGAGGCATTTCCCCGGCGGAGGATCTCAGCTCCTCCCATCCGGTGGTGTGGGCCGACAGCCATTCCCCGTCGGTCAGTGACTCCCGGTCGAGCACTTGGATCATGGCCATGACCAGGGCCACATCGGTACCGGGTCGGATCTGGACGAAGCGGTCGACCTCGGGAGCCCGGGCGGTGGCGGTGGCGACCGGATCCACGACGACGATCGTCGCGCCAGCCTCCCGGGCCTCGGTGATGACGGGCCAGAGGTGGCGGTTGGTCAGGCGGGTGTTCGTACCCCAGAGAATGATCGTCCGGGAGTGCCGCAGGTCCTCGGGGTCGATTCCGTAGGGGGTGCCCAGCACGTCGGCCGCCCCCAGCCAGGCCGTGACCCCGCAGATGTGCCGGTGAATCTGGCTGGATCCGACGGTGGCGAAGAAGCGGGAGGCCATGACCCCCATCTGGATCGCTCCCTGGGTACCGGCGAACGAGTAGGGGAGGATGGCCTCGGGCCCCGGCCCCTCGATGATCCGGGTCAGCCGCTGCGACGTCTCGGCGATGGCCTCCTCCCAGGAGATGGGGACGAAGTCCGCCGAGCCCTTGGGACCCACCCGCCGGAGGGGCCGCAGCAGCCGGGCGGGGTCGTACACCCGGTCGACCAGTCGGTTCACCTTGGGGCACAGCTCTCCCGCCGTGGTGGGGTGGTCGGAGGCGCCACGGAGCGAAAGGATCCGCCCGTCCTCGACCGTGGTGTCCCAGACACAGGTGTCGGGACAGTCGTGGTGACAGGCTCCCCTGACCGTGGTGGATGATCCCTTCGAACTGTCCTGGGCCATGGCTGCATACTGGCCCATCGCCCGGTCCGGGGTCGGACCTATCCGGACAGGGCGGGAGACGATCCGGGCTTTCGCATCCGCAGGGGCTGTACCGAGCGGTAGGTGGCGCTCCGCCACAGCCACTCGACGGGTCCGAAACGGAAGTGCCGGAGCCAGGGCTCGGACCAGGCCAGTTGAACTGCCCACACGGCCGCCACGAAGAGGGCGATGTGGGCCCGGCTCCGGCCTCCTGCACCGAGTAGCCCTCGAAGAACCAACACACCGGCAAGGGTCTGGGTGAGGTAGTTCGTCAGCGCCATTCGGCCGGCGGCCCGAACCCGGCGGTGCATCCATCCCTCGCCTCGACGGTTCCAGAGCGAGATGAGGCCCAGGTAGGCCATAGCCACGGGAATGGTGGCCAGGGTGTTCGGAGCCTCCCCGACAATGGCGACCCGGGGCGAGAATCCAGTGGCGATCTGTGCGGCCACCCCGATCGTGGCCAGGGGGATTCCGATCCCCATCCCCCACCGGATCCAGGTGCGGTACAGCGATGGCTCACGGGTGCCATTCAGCAGACCCAATCGGTAGAGGGCCACGCCGATGAGCATCATGCCGAGGGCCCGGGCGAAGAAGTCGTTCAGCAGGAAGAACCCCACCGAGCCCGACATGGCACCCCCGTTGGGGAACCAGTAGTCCCCCAAGCCGGTCCCGTCCAGCGGGATCGTCAACTGCACGATCAGGGCTACTACTGCCGACGACAGCACGGTCACAGTACCCAGGACCAACAGAATCGAAGGGCGGACCCGTCGTAGGATCACCAGGACCGGGGCACAGATGGCGTAGACGGTGAGTACGTCGCCCTCCCACATCATCGTGTGGACCAGGCCGATACCCAGGAGCAGGACGTTCCGCCACAGGATCAGTGGGTTGGCTCGGGTACCCCGCGCCTGGGCCCGATCGGCGAACAGCACGATGCCGGCACCGAACAGCAGGGAGAACAGTCCCATCATTTTCTGGTCCACCAGGATCTCCCCCGCCACACCCACCACCTTGTCGGCCAGTGAGTTCCAACCGGCTGCTGAGAGGTTGAAGTAGGCCGCCCGGGGCAGACCGTAGGAGACGGCGTTCATCACCAGGATTCCGAGAACAGCCACGCCCCTGATTGCGTCCAGATTGCTGATCCGCTCCTTGGTCAGGGTGGGGGAGTTGGATGGGGCTGGATGCACGCGGGCCACCGTATGACAGTCACTGTTGAAATGCAAGTGACTATCACTATGGGTGGTGGTACCTTCCGTTCGTGACCTCTTTGAGGGAGAAGAACCGGATCAGGACCATGCGTGAGACCCAGCGCTCTGCGCTGGAGATGTTCATCGACCGAGGATTCACCAATGTGACCGTCGAGCAGGTGGCCGAGGCGGTGGGACTGTCGCCATCAACGGTGTACCGGCACTTCGGCACCAAGGAGCATCTGGTGCTGTGGGACGAGCATGCCGCCGATATCGACAGTGCCCTGGGCAAAAGACTGGGCGTTCAGCCCCCCCTCGATGCCATCAGGGATGCTCTGGTGGAATCGCTGGCCGGCCGGAGCGGTGACGAAGGACGTCTGCTGTTCCAGCGGGTCAGCTACATCTACGCCACGGTCGAGTTGCATGCCGCGGCAGTGGAGGCGGACTTTCGCTCTCGCGATGAGCTGACTGCTGCCCTCGAACTGGTCCTTCCGGTCGAAAGACGTCGGGCGGCGCCCGTTCTGGCCGGAGCGGCCATGGTCGCTCTCGACGTGGCACTGGACCGATGGAGAACGAGCGAAGGATCCCAACCCCTGGAAGATCTCCTTGTCGAGGCCTTCGGTACCATCATCGAACTCGGGACCATAGGTGTTTGGAGATCTCCGGCGCGATAGGGGCCGGTCAGCGCCCGGGACCCGGGCTCTCCGGCGGTTGGACCTCGAAGTGGGGGTTCTCGATGAGGCTCAGAACCGTTCCCAGGGGATCGGTGACCGCCGCCGTGCGGATACCCCCGCCGACCTCGCGCACCTCCTCGTGGACGGTGGCCCCGGCCTCGACGAGTTCGGCCACGGCCACATCGACATCGGGCACTCCCCAGGCGCAGGTCGGTCGGTCGTCGGGGTCGTCGCTGGGGAGGAGGCCCAACTCGTAGCCACCCACGTCGAAGCCCACGTAGAACGGCTCGTCGAAGTAGGGCTCGCGGCCCAGCACCTGGGAGTACCAGGCCTTGGCCCGATCCAGGTCCGACGGTGGACATACCGGATGAAACAGGGAACGAAGGCCCAGTAGAAGCGTGGACATGGTCACAACCTACGATTGGACGACGACAGCCTCATGTCGGTGTTCTCCAGACCTGTCGAGGTCCGATCGGATGAGCCGCGGGGCAGAAGGGAACCGGAATCCTGAAACGAATCGAGAGGCTCTACGCGGTGGCCGAGGAGATACGGCGCCACAGTCCCCGGCCCGTCAGCGCCCCGCGGCTGGCGGAGAGGTTCGAGGTCTCGGTACGCACCATCGAGAGGGACCTGGTTGCCCTGCGATCCGCCGGACTGCCCCTCTATGCCGTCGAGGGCCGCACCGGAGGCCATGCGATGCTCGGGGTGGAGACCCGGACCCTGCTGAGCCTCACCGCCCGGGAGATCACCGGCCTCCTGGTGGCGGTCAGGACCGGCGGTGACCAGCCGTTCGGGGACGCAGCGTGGAGTGCCGCCGATCGACTGGCGGATGCTCTTCCGGAGTCCACCCGCCGGGAGGTGGACGACCTGGTGGCACGGCTGAGGACAACGAAGGCCGATGCCCGATCCGGTAGCCGCTGGCGAAGGGTGGTCGAGGAGGCGGTGGCCGAGAGTCGGGTGGTCAACATCACCTACCGAGATCGCCACGGAACGTTGACCCGCCGATCGGTCGAGGCCGTGGGTTTCTACGGATCGGGTTCGGGGTGGTTCCTGATCGGCTGGTGCCGTCTGCGGGGCGATCGGAGGATCTTCCGACTCGACCGGGTGGAGCAGGCCGAGCTGACCACTGAGGTGGTACCCCGCCGGGATGTCGACGAGACCCTCGGCTGGGTGCCGGGTGACGTGGCGGCACCGTCGTGATGGGTTACTCCTTGGTCCAGATGCGGGTGTTGAGGTCCAGGTCACCGACGATGTCAACGAAGAAGTTCATGTCGTCCCAGTGGGACTGGAACGCCTGTGGATCGAGCAGCGACCGACCGAGGGAGGGTTCCAGCAGGTTCCGGGCCATCGGAATCGCCATCATCATCGACCCGTCGACGAACGACACCCTCATGGGGCCGACCTGTTCGCGGAACCTGACCAGACGGGACATGAAATCCGGTGTCAGCAGGTAGCGGGTCTCGGTTTCGTCGTCGCCGTACACGGCGAAGTACTCCTCCAGCTCCGGGTTCTCCATCTCGATGAGGTCGCCCCGCATCAGGTTGAGTTTCTGGAAGAAGCGACCCAGGCCCCCGAAGGTGGCCTCGGCCACATCGGGAACGAGAACGGTTCTGGACCGGAAGCTCTTGTTGAAGTCGGCCACGAACACCACCCCGTCGAACACCGTGGTCTTCTGCCGGGTCCCGACCCCCTGGGAGCTCCGGCGATTGGACCTCCGCTGGGCCAGCACTTCGGAGAAGTAGATCCTGGTCTCGCCGATGGTCCCGGTGATCAGGTCCTCACCGGAGAAGTAGTCGAAGCCACCGATGAAGAAGCGGGCCCTCTCGACGGTCACTTCGGGAACGTGGGAGTCGGGCTGGATCCTCAGGCTGGGATCGATGGCCTCCAGCAGGGCCCCCAGGGCCCGGGTCTTGTAACGGTGGGTGAAGGCAGCCGTCGTCGACCGCTCCCGCCACAGCAGAAAGGCCCCGGTGAGCAGGGCGGGGAGCAGGACCGCCATGAAGGGAACACCGATGGCCGGTAGTACGAAAACCGCCACGACGAGGCCCACCCCGATCATCAGGTAGCGCCGGCGTTGTTCCACCAGGTGCCGACGTTCACCCTCGAGTTCGGCCACGACCGGCAAAATCTCCGAATCCCACACCTCGGCCAGTTCCCTCATCGGCTCAGCTTCTCAGGTTGTGGCGCCCGACCGGAGGGATGCACCCCGGTGACCCGGGCCCGGACCTGTCTCGCCACCTCAGCCCGTCAGATCCACGCTGACCGCCAGACGCTCTTCCGGCGAAGCCTCGAAGTAGGTCTCGGGCCCGAAACCCAGGCGGGAGGCGACCAGGGCGCCGGGCAGGGTCTCGATGGCCGTGTTGTAGGACTGGACCGCCATGTTGAAGGTGCGCCGGGCCGCGGCTATCTGCGCCTCGGTCTCGTTGAGGGACCGCATCAGCAGGCGGAACTGGGCGTCGGCCTTCAGGTCGGGGTAGCTCTCGGCCAGGGCGATCAGCCGGTTCACCGTATTCACCACCTCGGCCGCGGCCAGCCTCTGTTCGGCGGTGTCTCCGGTCACCCGAAGGGCGCGGTTGCGAGCCTCGGTGACCGCGGTGAGGAGCTCTCGTTCGTGGGAGGCGTAGCCCTTGACCACCTCCACCAGGTTCGGGATCAGGGCGTACCGCTTGGCGAGTTGGACATCCACCCCGGCGAAGGACCTCCTCACCTTGATCCTCTTGGCGACCAGGGAGTTGTAGAGCAGAGCCAGGGCCACGAAGACCACGACCAGAACGACTAGCGCTGCTTTCACGATCGAGGTTCCAGCGGAGTCCCTCCCGAGCTGTTCCGGGCGCGGCGGGTCCGGGCCCATTCCTCGACCGCCGGCCGCAGCCACAGTCGGGGCCGGCCCCGGCCCAGGTCCACGACGGGGCGGGGCATCTCGGGATAGCGGCGCTGGTACAGACTGATGCTGTTCGGGTGGGACAGA
>DRKF01000561.1 GCA_011051915.1 Acidimicrobiales bacterium
GGTAGACCCCGCCCAGATGCACAGCCAGGTCGGCCAGGGACCAGTCAGGACAGGACCCCACCTTCAGGTCGAGGGAACTCGACTCGATGAGATCAACCAGCCTCCGCTCGTCGGTTGTGCGGTACTCGGCCAGGGTCGGGACGTCGATCTTCGCCATGACCGTCCATAGTGGCCCATCAGAGGAGCGGGTGCAGGGGGGATGGTCGGTCGCTTGTGCCGGTTGGCCGGTTCCGTGGTCGGTCGCTTGTGCCGGTTGGTCGGTTCCGTGGTCGGTCGCTTGTGCCGGTTGGTCGGTTCCGCGGTCGGTCACCTGTCCTGGTTGGGCAGCTCCTCGATCATTCGGCCGAGGATGGCCGAGGTTCCCGTCGACATGGGCTCGGGTGAGGTCCGGTGTCCGACCGCCACCAGCAGAGCGGTTCCGATCGCCAGGGTCGCGGCGATGACCCACCAGGTGTCGGTATCGGGAGGCATCAGCACGAAGTAGTTCTTGGTGAACGGCAGGGTCAGGGTGAGGGCGTATCCGGCCAGCATGGCCAGGATCAGTGCCGTCCGTCTCGTGTTCAGGGGAAGGGACAGCTGGGCCAGGATCACCAGCCCCAGGCCCAGCAGTACGACCGTGGCCCCGGTCCTGGCCTCCTCGAGAGTCGTCCCCCCCGTACGACGGAGGATCTCGAAGAGGACGAAGCTGGCGGCCCCGGCGACCACCCCCGCCGGCACGGAGAAGCGCAGCACCCGGACCACGAACCCGGCCCGGGCCCGGCTGGTGTTGGGTGACATGGCCAGAAAGAAGCCGGGAACCCCGATGGAGAAGGTGCCTATGAGGGTCAGGTGCCGGGGCAGGAAGGGGAACGGCACGGACAGCACGCCGGTGGCGGCCGCCAGGACCACCGCGTAGGTGGTCTTGGTCACGAAGAGGTTGGCCACCCTCTCGATGTTGTTGATCACCTTGCGACCCTCGGCCAGGGCCACGGGCAGGGTGGAGAAGCGATTGTCCAGCAGGGTCAGCTGCGCCACCGCCTTGCTGGCGGCGCTGCCCGACCCCATGGCGATACCCATGTCGGCATCCTTGAGGGCCAGGACGTCGTTGACTCCGTCGCCGGTCATCGCCACGATGTGCCCCTGGGCCTGGAGGGCCTTGACCATGGCTCTCTTCTGGTGGGGTGTGACCCGGCCGAACACGACGTGCTCCTCGAGGATGCGACCGAGTTCCTCGGGGTCGTCGGGGAGGTGGCGTGCGTCGTATCCGACCTCGGCCCCGGGTACCCCGGCCCGGCGGGCCACGGCGGCAACGGTGGTCGGGTTGTCGCCGGATATCACACGGAGGCGGATCCCCTGGTCAACCAGGAAGGTGAGGATCTCCCGGGCATCGGGTCGGACCTCGTCCTCGAGCAGTACCAGGGCCACCGCCTCGATTCCCACCGGTAGCTGCTCATCGCTCACCGGATGTTCGGAGCGGGCCAGCATTACCACCCGTTCACCGTTGGACGTGTGCAGCTCGAGCGATGCGGCCAGCTCGGCGGAGGGATCGGGCACCAGGATCTCCGGCGCACCCAGATACCAGGTGCCACGGTTCCCGAATTCGACCGCCGCCCACTTGCGGGCCGAGGAGAAGGGGATGACCGCGGTGGGAACCCAGTCGCCGGGGTCGGTGAACGCGGTACCCACAGCCTGGAGGGTGGCGTTGGGTGAGGGATCGGACCGGACCATGGCCGCCAGAACCCGGGCCACGACGGTGGGGTCTCGGCCCTCGAGCACGTCGACGTCGCCGAACCCGATGGCGCCGGTCGTGATTGTTCCGGTCTTGTCCAGACACAGGATGTCGACCCGGGCCAGCAGCTCGACCGTGGCCAGTTCCTTGGCCAGGGCGTTGTGGCGGGCCAGGGCCAGTACCCCGACTATGAAGGCGATACTCGTCAGCAGGACCAGGCCGTCGGGGACCATCGCCACCGCGGCGGCCACGGTGCCCTGAAGGGCGTCCTGCCACTCCTCCTGGCTGCGGAGCAGACTCCACAGCAGCAGGGCGCTCACCGGGGGGATGATCCAGGTGAGCACCCTGAGGATGAGGTTGATTCCGTCGCGGAGCTCCGAGTTCACCAGCACGAAGCGGCGGGCCTCGTTGGCCAGAGTGCTGGCGTAGGACTCCTCACCCACGCGGGTGGCCACGTACCGACCGGAACCGGCGGAGACGAAACTGCCGGACAGGACCTCGTCGCCCGGGTTCTTCCGGACGGGGTCGGCCTCGCCCGTGAGCAGCGACTCGTCGACCTCGAGGCCCTGGGCCGTGACCACCCTCCCGTCGACGACTATCTGGTCCCCGGGGCCGGCGACCAGCAGGTCGCCCAGGACCACCGACTCGATGTCCAGGTCGACCTCGGCCCCGTCCCGAACCACGGTCGCCCGGGGGGCGCTCAGGACCCTGAGGCGATCGAGCGTCGACTTCGCCCGGATCTCCTGGAGGATCCCGATGACCGAGTTGGTGACGATGACCCCGGCGAACAGCGAGTCGCCCGGCTTTCCCGCTATCAGGATCAGGACCAGGAGGGACCCGATGATGCCGTTGACGGGTGTGAGGACGTTGGCCTTGACGATCTGACCGAAGGTCCGGGTGGGGGCCTTGGGCAGGGTATTGACCAGGCCGCGGGACACCATCTCGGCCACCTGGGCGGCTGAAAGTCCACGAACCTCGTCGGTGGCGGGGATCTGTTCGGTCATCTCGATGACCAGAGGGTACGAGATGGTTCGGGTCGAGTGGTTGTTGCCATCGAATCCGCCGCGGCACGGAACATACCGCCGGTGGGTATGGTTCCCTCTGGATCCACAACTGGAGTTCCCGTGCTGATTCTCGCCTCTATACCGAGTCCCTCCTCAAACGCCATCCACATCGGTCCCCTGCAGCTTCGTGCCTACGGGGTCATGATCGCCCTCGGGGTCCTCGCCGCGGTCTGGCTGACCCAGCGACGCTGGGAGCAGAGGGGAGGGGAGCCCGATGACATCGCCCGCCTGGCCATGTGGACCGTCCCGGCCGGGGTGATCGGTGCTCGGCTCTACCACGTGATCACCGACAACCAGAAGTTCCGGGGGCACTGGTTCGATGTGGTGAAGATCTGGGAGGGAGGCCTCGGGATCTGGGGCGGTGTGGCCCTGGGAATAGTCGTCGGGGTCTGGTACGCCCGCCGTCAGGGTTGGGACGTGGCCGGCCTGATGGATGCCGCCGCCCCCGCCATACCCCTGGCTCAGGCCATAGGTCGGGTGGGCAACTGGTTCAACCAGGAGCTGTTCGGACGGCCGACGAACCTGCCGTGGGGCCTCGAGATAGACGTGGCCAACCGACCCCCGCAGTACGTGGACTCGGCGACGTTCCACCCCACCTTCCTCTACGAGGTCCTGTGGAACCTGCTGGTGGTGGCCCTGATCATCTGGGTGGTTCCCCGTCTGTTGCCCCACCTCAAGCCGGGCCGGCTCATGGCCGTCTACGTATTCCTGTACTGCGTCGGCCGCCTGTGGATCGAGCTGATGCGCAGCGACGAGGCCAACCGGATCCTGGGTCTGCGGGTGAACGTCTGGACATCCACCATCGTGGGCCTGTCGGCCCTGGCGGTGGTCATCGCGGGACGGGGAGGGGGCCGTTCCGCCGAGCCGGAACAAGCAGTGCCGCCCGCCATGGCGTCTCCGGGATCGGACTCCTCGGGGGGCTGACGGCGGCGATCGCCCGGAGCGACGCGAAGGGGTGGCAGCGGTCACCGGAGAGCCGATCAACCTCTCGACCCGGCTGCTAAAGCGGGCCGGGGGCCGGACGACGAGGTCTGTGACAAACAGAACGGATCTCGACTCGACGGCAGGGAAGCCTGGGCAAGTGCCTGTGCTTCCCTGTTGCCATTTTTCGGACCCCCCGGAGCGATCCAATGTCAGGAGTGAACCTCGGAGACGGTGTCTTCGACGTCACCAGCTACGCCATGACGGGCCTGACCCGTCGGGCCGAACTCCGTGCCAACAACATCGCCAATGCCGAGACCCCCAACTTCAGGGCCAAGACCGTCGACTTCGAGTCGATTCTCTCCCAGCGCCTCCGCAGTGGTGAGGTAGCCGACCTCGGTATGGGACCGGCCGGAATCGAGACCCTCCGCGACAACTACGTGGATGTGAACGGCAACAGCGTCGATCTCGAGGTGGAGACGACCGAGATGATCCAGGACAACCTCATGTTCCAGGCGGTCATCAACGGGTTCAACTACAAGGCCGACGTCCTGCGTTCGGCGATCGGTGGACGATGAGCGGGCCGCAACGAGCCGGCCGGGGAGAAACGACATGAGCGGACCCTTCGGAGCGATCGACATAGCCAGAACCGGGGCCACCATGGCCAGCCGGTGGATGGATGTGCTCGGGCACAACCTGTCCAATGTGAACACGGTCACTTCCACCGACAGCGAGGCCTTCCGGGCCAAGTACCTGGTGGTCAGGGAGGATGTGGCCGCCGGCGGGTCCGGGGTCCAGCTCACCGATGTCGTCAAGGCCGAGGGGGATGCACCCCTCTACTACGACCCCGAGAATCCGCTGGCCGACGAGAACGGCAACGTCCAGGGGCCGGTGATCGACGTGGCGGGGCAGATGGCCGACCTCATAGTCGCCACCCGTCACTACCAGATGAATCTCCAGGTCGTTTCGGCCGCCGAGGAGGCCTACCAGGCCGCCCTGGGAATTGGAAGGTGATCCGATGACTGTCGTACCAGTGGCCCCGGTCGTACCTCTCGGTGGTGTGACACCGGCAGCGGCTGCTCCCGCGGCCGGATCCACTCAGGGAGGCTTCGGGAACATCCTCGGCGACGCCCTCCAGAATGTCTCGGACTCCGAACGCTTCGCCGACGAGATGGTGGGGAAGCTGGCCGCCGGGGAGGACGTGCAGGTGCACGACGTCCTGGCCGCCACCACCAAGGCCCGGCTGACCGTCGATCTACTGGTGGCAGTGCGGGATCAGGCGGTTCAGGCCTACCAACAGATCAGCAACCTCCAGCTCTAGCTCTCGACCATGACTGTTCTCCACACCGCCTCCGGAAGTCGCAGCTCGACGGCGACCTCCAGCTCCCCAGCGGCGGTGAGCCGCGTCCTGCCGGATCTGGTCGGACGCCTGGGGAACGTGGGTTTCGCCCGGATCACGGGATCGGTGGCCCGGGTGCGGGGAGTCGAGGTCGAGATCCGCGGTCTCCGGGTGAAGGTGGGAGACCCCATCGAGGTCCACGGCGACGGAACGGCCCGCCGCGGTGAGGTGATAGCGGTCACCCCCAGTGGAGGAGTGGCGGCACTGTTCGAGTCGGCCGAGGGGATCGGTCAGGGCGACCGGGTCGTGGCGGCCGGATCCCGGGCCAGGGTCGTGGCCGGGAGGAGCCTCCTGGGCCGTGTGGTCGACGGGCTCGGACGGCCCATGGACGGTGGTCCGCCGATCACCGGGCAGCTCCTGAACCTCACCGAACCGTCACCGAGTCCGCTCCAGCGGCGAAGGGTCGAACAACCCCTCGCCATGGGGGTCAGGGTGCTGGACCTCATGTGTCCCGCCGGTCGGGGCCAGAGGCTGGGAATCTTCGGGGGATCGGGCGTGGGCAAGTCCACCCTGCTGGGAATGATGGCCCGGGGCACCGAGGCCGACGTGAACGTGGTGGCCCTCATCGGTGAACGTGGCCGTGAGGTCCGCGAGATGATCGAGGACGAGCTCGGGCCCGAGGGCCTGGCCCGCAGTGTGGTGGTGGTGGCCACCTCCGACCAGTCGGCGATTCTCAGGCGGCGGGCGGCCGAGCTGGCGGTTCGGTACGCCGAGTACTTCGCCGACAGCGGTCTGGACGTGATGTTCCTGTTCGACTCCCTGACCCGCCTGGCGATGGCCCAGCGGGAACTCGGGGTGGCTTCCGGCGAACCACCGACCAGTCGGGGCTACACCCCCTCGGTGTTCTCACTGATGGCCGCTCTGCTGGAGCGCACGGGCCCTCGGGCCAACGGCACGATCACCTCCTATTACACGGTTCTCGTCGACGGGGACGACATGAATGATCCCGTGGCCGACTCGGCTCGATCGATTCTCGACGGGCACATCGTGCTGGACCGGTCCCTCGCCCACCGGGGTCAGTACCCCGCCGTGGATCCCCTCGCCTCACTCAGCCGGCTCGCCGATCGGGTGGTGTCACCCGAGCGGGCGCGAGCCGCCGCCGTACTGCGGTCGGCGATGGCCGCGGCAGCGGAGGTACGGGACCTGGTCGAGGTCGGTGCCTATGTGGCGGGAACCAACCCGCGGGCCGATGCCGGCCTGATGGTCCAGTCCGACATAGCGGCTCTGCTGGCCCAGACTCCCGACGAACCGGGGCGAACCGATGAGGCCTGGGATCTGGCCCTGGCCATAGCGGAGCGAATCTCGTGAGCGGCCGCCGTCGGGGACTCGACGTGGTGGCCCGCCTGCGCAGGATCCGTGAGCGCCAGGCGCAGCAGAACCTCGCCCACACCCAGAGACGCCTGGCCGATGCCCAGGAGAAGTTGCGTGAGATCAGGGCCGACGGTCCCTCCCTCGACGTCGGGGTCTCGCTCACCCCCGGTCAACTCCTCTCCCTGCACCTTCAGGGGGTTCGCAAAGCCGAGGACATAGAGGCCGCCCGTGAGGAGATGGTGCACTGCCAGGCCGAGATCGACCGGGCCCGTGCCGCCCTGGTATCGGCGGCCTCGCGTCGCAAGGCCGTGGACAAGCTCCAGGCCAAGCGCCGGATCGTGAATGCGGCCGAGGCGGCCCGCGCGGCCCAGATGTCGATGGACGAACTCGTACTCATTCGTCACGGTCGTGACGAGGGAGCAGGTCTGCGATGAGCACGAGCCCGGTCAGCGGTCGGATCGGTGAGATCACCGCCTCCTTCCGACAGGCGAGCGCCCTCCTGGGCGGTACGCGGTCCTTCGCCGCCACCCTGGCCGGAGCCTCCGGCGGGGGCCCCGTTCTGGACCTGTCGTCGGCGGGAACATCGGCACGAACGGTTGCCGTCGGACCCCAACGTCAGACGGCGGGCTCGAGACCTCTGACCCGTCTCTATGACCCCGCCTCGCTGCCCCCGGCCGCCGGATCGGGCTGGGAGCAGTTGCTTCCCGAACGGGCTCAGCCCTGGATCGGGGCCATCGAGAACGCAGCTGCCGCCAACGGTGTCGATCCTCGCCTGTTGGCGTCCCTGGTGTGGACGGAGTCGGCTTTCAGGGCCGATGCCGTGTCGCCTGTCGGGGCCCAGGGTCTGGCCCAGCTCATGCCCGGAACCGCGGCCGGTCTGGGTGTGGATCCCTCCGACCCGATTCAGAACCTCGAGGGTGGTGCCCGCTACCTGGCCGGCCAACTGTCGGCGTTCGGTCGGGTCGACCTGGCCCTGGCCGCCTACAACGCCGGCCCCGGCCGGGTCCGGCAGTCCGGTGGAGTTCCGAACATCGCCGAGACCCAGGCCTACGTCCGGATAGTGACCGACCGGTACGAGCGTCTGCTCGGAGCGAACCAGTGATCGACCGCCACGAACCGGTGTCTGCTCGGAGCGAACCAGTGATCGACCGCCACGAACCGGTGTCTGCGAGCGAACCAGTGATCGACTGCCGCGAACCGGTGTCTGCGAGCGAACCAGTGATTGACCACCACGAACCAATGTCTGCGAGTGAGCAAGTGACCGATCCCCACGCAAGTCCAACTGGAGTGATTCGATGACCGACCCCGTAGTGCCCTCGGTGGGCATCCAACTTCTCGAGCATCCTGCCGGTGACCCCGGACGCTCGGTGGCCGAGGCCTTCGGCGATCACTACCGACGGGCTCTCTCCGGTGATCCGGCCCGTCTGCGGGGTGAATCGGCCGGTGCGGTGGGTCGACCGTCGGGTGACGACACGGCACCGGAACGGCGCGACAACGTCCTGAAGAATCGAGACGGCTCCGCGGTGGACCGGCCCGGCCCGGACCGCGCCAGGGCGACGACCGGACACGACAGAGGCCCCGAGCGGGCCAGGAGCGTCCGGGGGGAGAAGGATCGCAAGGCAGAACGGGCCGACAGCTCCAACCGGGCCTCGGCCGCCGGGACCGAGCATCGCGAGACTGATCCCACAGTGGCCGAGGCAAACGGGTCGGTCGTCACGACCCCGGTTGGCGACGATGTCTCCTCCGCCGGCGAGGCGGCCGGAGCTCAGATCGTGGTGGCGGCGGCGGAACCGGTGAGCGTCACGGGCGAGGACCAGGCGGGTGTGGGTCCCGTCGAAGGCACCGCGGGACCGACAGCCGTAGAGATGTCGGGGGAGGTTGCGGTCCAGGGAGCCCTCGTCGACGGAAAGCCCGCCGATGGTGCGACGACCGATACCGCCGTGGGTCCGGCCGGGACCGGCAACCCGGCAGCCATCCCCGTGGCTGGTTCGTCCCCGGTGGGCGAAGCGACAGCGGCACCGGTCGAGGAAGTCGCGCCGGAGCAGGCCACCTCTGCACTGGCGGGGAGCAACGCCGTCCCGGTGGGAGGGATCCATTCACAGGAGACCGCCGCCACCCCGAGCAAGGCGGCGGGTACCGATGGGACCCCCTCGGGTGCCGTGCCTGGAGATTCCACCCCGGCCACGCCCGTGGCTGGTTCGTCCCCGGTGGCCGCAGCCCCGTTGGCGGCCTCGGACCCCTCGGCGGTGACGGTGGCCGAGACCGTCGTCGTCGCTGCCGGAATCACCCCGGCCGACTCCGGCGCCGCCGCCCCGGCTGGAGCCCCCACGACGGGCTCCGTATCGGGAATCGGCCAGACCGCCGGAGGGGGAGAGGCCGGAGCGGTCTCCCCCAACCCGACCGGCACCGGGTTGCCCTCGGCGGCCACCTCCAGGGGGCCCACGGGTCCCGAGGCGGGTTCCCTCCAGAGAGTGGTGGAGTCCATCGAGGCCATGACCCGCCAGAACCCGCCCCGCAGCGTGACTCTTGACTTCGGGTCCATGCACGGTCTGAGGGTTCGCCTCGCCGTTCATGCCACGGGAGTGCAGGTGACGGTCACCGACGCCGGTGCCGGGGCCAATCGGGTCGAGATGTGGGAGCAACAGCTCTCGGATCTTCTCGGGGAGAGAGGCCTGGGAGCCGGTGACCGGGGCCAGACCCCGGGAGGAGGCGACCGTGAACCGTCCCGCCCCTGGGCCCGTCCCGATACCGGGGCTCCATCAGCGGCCAGGCGGGTCCGAGCGACGCGCAACAACGAGATCCGTCTCTAGGAGAGTCCGATGATCAGTTCAATCACACCCGGCATCAACACGGGGGAATCGGCCGGACTGGGAAACCTCGGTACCGACCTGTTCCTGAAGCTCCTGGTCTCCCAGCTTCAGAACCAGAACCCCATGGAACCGATGGACAGCTCGGCGCTGCTGCAGCAGACCAGCCAGTTCGCCAACGTCGAGGCCGTCCAGAAGATGTCCGCCCTCCAGTCCAGTCTGGCCGGGCTCACCCAGTTCGGGGCGGCCGCCAACATGATCGGCCGTCAGATCACCGCCGAGGACCAGGTCCTCGGGAGTGTCTCGGGGATCGTGAGCGGCGTCCGGGCCACCGACACCGGGCCGGTGCTGGTGGTGGACGGCCGCGAGATCAGCATCGACGACGTCGTCAGTGTCTCCACCGTCGAGACCTCCGACGGGGGTTGATCACGGAGGAACCTCAACCGAATCCAGACCACCGAATCCACACTCTCCAGGCATGCCGGTCGTGAAGACGGCAGCCCTTTCGAACCCGATCACCACCACCACAACCACCACGGTCCCAACCGGGAGGAAAACCCACCCATGATGCGTTCAATGTTCGCCGGAGTATCCGGTCTGCGTACCCACCAGACGATGATGGATGTCGTCGGCAACAACATCGCCAACGTCAACACCCCGGGGTTCAAGGCCAGCGCGGTCACCTTCGCTGAGACCATCTCCCAGGTCCTCCGGGGGGCCAGCGGTTCCTCCAGCGAGAGGGCGGGACTCAATCCCGCCCAGATCGGACTGGGGGTGAAGGTCGGTGCCATCGACGGGGTGTTCACCCAGGGCGCCAGCCAGGTGACCGGTCGCAACACCGACGTGGCGGTACAGGGCGACGGTTTCTTCGTCGTCAACGCCGGAGGCAACCGGATGTACACCCGGGCCGGATCCTTCACCTTCGACGAGCGCGGCACCCTCACCGGGGCCGGCGGCATCGAGGTGCAGGGTTGGGTCGCCTCCGGAACCGGCGTGGTCGACACCAACCAGCCGATCAGCAGCCTGCGGATCCCCGTCGGTCAGGTGATCGAACCGAAGGAGACCCAGGTGGTCGAGGTGGGTGGAAGCCTCTCGGCGGAGACCCCGGTGGGTGGCCAGGCGGTGGCCTCGATCCTGGTGTTCGACTCCCTGGGCAACTCCCATGAGGCGAGCTTCATCTTCACCAACCAGGGGGTGAACGACTGGGCGGTGTCGGCGACGGTCGACGGCACCGCGGCGACGATGACGCCCGCCTCCATCCAGTTCAACACCGACGGGACCCTCGCCACCCCCGGGCCCCTGACGATCTCGGGGTTCACACCCCCCGGGGCCAACCCCTTGTCCTTCGACGTGGTGATCGACGGGCCACTCTCGCTGGTGCAGTTCGGTGGACCCTCGACCGTGGAGGCCAGCAACAAGGACGGCCGGGCCATCGGCTATCTGACCGGCTACACGATCAGCGACGACGGATCCATCGACGGCCAGTTCTCCAATGGCGAGAACAAGCTGCTCGGGCGTCTGGCCACCGCGACGTTCAGCAACCCCGGCGGTCTGGTCCGCAAGGGCGACTCCAACTTCTCGGCCTCGGTGAACTCCGGCGAGCCCCTGATCGGCGAGCCCGGTACCGGCAACCGGGGCGCGATCTCGGCCGGAACCCTCGAGATGTCCAACGTCGACCTGGCCCGGGAGTTCACCAACATGATCATCGCCCAGCGTGGGTTCCAGGCGAACTCCAGGGTGATCACGACATCGGACGAGATGCTCAACGACCTGGTCAACCTGAAGCGCTAGTAGGCACCTGCAACCACTGTGAGTGGTGAAACTTCCCTATCAACCCCGGACAACCTCTTAACACAGGGGTAGGAGAGACGACGGACCATGCAGCCGAGTTCACAACGCGCACACATGGAGGTGTCCCGGTGATCCTCGTGCATCGCCTCAAGGGCGAGCCGCTCTATCTCAACGCCGACCTGATCGAGTTCGTCGAATCGACGCCCGACACGGTCATCACCCTCGTCGACGGCCGCAAGATGGTCGTGGCCGAGTCACCTCAGGAGATCGTGGATCGTTCCCGGCTGTTCCGGGCCTCGGTGATCGTGGCCTCCGATGAGCTGAAGGGCAAGGGAGCGGCCGGCACCCTCCTGACCCTTCTGCCGGGAAGTGAGGGATAGTCCGTGGACCCACTGACGATGGCCGGTCTGGGCCTGGTGTTCGTGGCCGTGATCGTCTCGACGATCATGGACGGAAACAGCTTCGGCCCCCTGATCGGTCCCTCGTCGTTCGTGCTGGTGCTGTTCGGCGCCATCGGAGCGGTCTTCGCCGGCTACCGCATGGACGATGCGAAGAAGTTCCCCAAGGGGTTCATCGTGGCCTTCACCGGGGCGCCTCCCGATCCCGACTCGGTGATCACCACCCTCATGAACTTCGCCGAGGCGGCCCGCCGGGACGGAATCCTGGCTCTGGAGGCGGGACTGGAGGAACTCGACGACGAGTTCATGAAGTCCGGTCTGCAGATGGTTGTGGACGGGCTCGAGGGGGAGGACGTCAGGGACGTCATGGAGGCCGAGATCACCGCCATGGAATCGCGCCACGAGAGCCTCATCGGCATGTACAAGAAACTGGTGGAGTACGCCCCGACCCTGGGCATGATCGGAACCGTCATCGGTCTCATCAACATCCTCGGGAACCTGTCCGACCCCGATGCTCTGGGTACCGGTATGGCCCTGGCCCTGCTGACCACGCTTTACGGAGTGTTCTTCGCCAACATCCTCTTCGGCCCGGTGGCGGCCAAGCTGGAGACACTCAACGCCATGGAGGTCGCCTCCCGGTCGCTGACCGTCGAGGGGATCCTGGCCATCCGTGAGGGCTCCAGTCCCCGCCACCTGGTGGAGAAGTTGGAGGCCTACATAGAGCCCGAGTTGAGGATAGGTTCCAAGGCTCGCCTCGAGGCGGCGTAGTGGCCAGGGAGAAGAAGGTCGTCTGCGAGGAGGGCGCCCCGCGGTTCCTCACCACCTACGCCGACATCGTCACCCTGTTGATGGCGTTCTTCGTGCTGCTGTTCGCCATCAGCTCCGTGGACGAGAAGAAGTTCCTCACCCTGCTCAAGGGACTCGAGGCCGATTTCGGAAACACCGCGTATCAGGACTTCATCATCAAGGGTGGCCTGACGATCAGTGGGGCCAACCAGCCGGCGGGTTCCCTCATACCGGTACCGGGGGGATCACTCACCATCCCTGTGACCCAGGAGTCCCAGGACGCCCAGGACCTGGAGGAGTTGAGCCGGCTCTACGCCCTGGCCGAGGCCCTCGACCCGAATCCCGACACGTCCGGGAAGCCCGATGCCTCGGGGACAACCCGAATCCTCGATCTCTCCCAGCTGACCGATGTCCAGGACGCCCTTTCGGAGGTGGCGGCCCGGGAGGGTCTCTCCGACGCCGTGAGCTTTCGGCTCGAGGGCCGGGGTCTCGTCGTGGTGCTGTCGACCGACGACATCCTGTTTCAGAGCGGTTCGGCCGAACTGAGCCCGGGCAAGGGCACCGATCTGCTCGAGGCGATGGCCCGGGTACTGGCCACCTTCGACAATCCCATTCTGGTGGAGGGTCACACCGACAACCAGCCCCTTCACGGCAGCTACACGAACTGGAACCTCTCGGTGGACCGCGCCGTGGCGGTGGTCCGCAAGTTCGAGGAGGAGTTCGGGATCCCCGCCAACCGGCTGGTCGCCAGCGGCTATGCCGATCAGCGGCCCATCGCCGACAACTCCACCGAGGAGGGCCGGGCCCGCAACCGCCGGGTCGAGCTGGTGATCGCGGTGAGCGACCTGCTGTCCGAACAGCAGGTCGCCGATCTGTCCGCCGCCACCGCCGGCTCCGACTCGGACCCCCCTGCCGACCCGGCGGGTTCCGATTCGAACCCAGCCGACGACCCAGCGGGCTCCGATTCGAACCCAGCCGACGACC
>DRKF01000562.1 GCA_011051915.1 Acidimicrobiales bacterium
GAGACTTCACCCGGGAGGCCACGGCACAGGAGTACTTCCCCGAGTGGATCCTGGCCGACGGCTTCCTGTCCGACACGAACGCCTTCGCCCGGACCTACGATCAGGACCAGTGGGCCCACGCCTTCGGACTCACCAGCCTGGCGGCGCCGGTTCGACCCGAGAACGGGGGGTCGTTCCACAAGTACACCTGGTTCCACGGTGAGGACCCCGCTGCCGACGACGAGATCGGGGTGATCGACCCCTTCCCGGCTCTGTTCTACGCCGCTCTCTCCGCGGTGGGCCCCGACCTGACGATCGAGAGCTTCCGTGACGCCCTGTTCGCCGCCCCGCCCACACCCCGGAGCATCACCGCACCCTCCCTCTCCTACGGCTCGCAGGGGAGATGGCCCGCCGAACTGGAGCCCGACTACCTCGGCGTCGACGACGTGACGGAGATCTGGTGGGATCCCACCGCCGTCGGCCCCGATGAACTGCGCCGCGACGGTGTCGGCATGTACCAGTGGGTCGATGGCGGTCGCCGCTATCTCGCCGGTGAGTTCGAGGCCGGGCCCACCCGGGCATTCGACCCCGAGGGTGCCATCACCATCTACGACGACCGCCCCCCTTCGGAAGCCTCACCGGACTACGAGCCCCTGCCCTCCTCGCGCTGATCCCCGGCCGCCCTCGGGGGCCGTCCTCCACGGCGGTCCGACCCCCGGGGCGACCCTGCGCTCAGGGGCGGGGCTCCTCCACCGTTTCGGCGTCGGCGGGATCGTCGGTGAGGGGCCGGCCGAAACACTGCTCGGATTCGGTCATTCCCAGAGCCCAGCAGGCGCGGGCCGCGTCCACCGCGGAGTCGAAGGGTCCGGCGTATATCACCCAGAACCCGGGACGGAGGCTGGCGAAGTCGTTGCTCAACAGGATCCGGATCTTTATCCGATCATCGGCGTTGGCCACCAGTAGGGATGCCGCCGCCTCGGCCCGCTCCCTGGCGAAGGTGTCGGTGGGAAGCGACTTGAGCACCATTATCGCCCCACCCAGATTGTCCTCCCCCTCCCGCCAACCCACGGGCCGGTCGACGTCGATGAGGACCGGTTCGGAACTCCTGGCGGTGCCGTCGGGATCTATCACCAGCAGGGTGATCGAGTGCCGGCCGGGGGGCGGTTCCTTCCAGATGAGAGCGGTGGGGCCGAAGCCGTCGGCCCGATCGATCAGGTGCCCGTTGGCGTAGAGCGACACGAGCGAGGCCTCGCCCTCGAAATCGATCGGGACCACTATGGCCGTGTCGGTCTCGGTGGTGACCAGCCGCGGATCCGGTACCGGACCCTGCACCGCAGCGGTCTCCGAATCCCGGGAGACGACGTATGCGGCCGCGGCCCCGGCCGCCAGGATCAACAGCCCGAGGGGCAGCAACCAGCGGAGGGCCCGGCGGGGCTTCCGTCCGTGGGACCCCGACACCGGCAGGGTCAGGGTCGGGGAGGGACCCACCGATTCGCCGGGCAGGGGCCGGAAGAGGGGTCTCGTCGGCTCACCCACGGACCCGTCGAAGCCGCCTGTTCCCTCTGCACTCATGTGATCACCCTCGCCGGGATCAACCGGTTCCGGTCGACCCCCTTGCCCATGTTTCCATGCCGGGATCATCCGGGGGGATATTCTGCCCCCGATCCGGGGTCCGTGTCGGGTGGGCCAGCACACTGTTCACAGCGGCTGTACGGTGTTCGATCGTGTCCGGCCGGGCGTCCGCCTCCCGTCGGGCACCTGGCCAGTCTGGTTCCCGACCGCACACCACCACTCGTCGCGGTCCCGGTTCCCGACCGCACACCACCGCTCGTCAGCCACTGTTCCCCCGAATGTCGAACCACACCCAGACCGAGTACCAATCCGATTCCTCGTCACCGATCGGGGCTCCCGACCCGGTGGCCGCTCCCAAGCCGCGTCTGCGGGGGGTGAGCCACCAGTGGGCCTTTCTGGCCTCTCTGCTCGTGGGGGCCGGCCTGGTCCTGACCCGTTCGACCGGCAGGGGCATGGCCGCCGCCGCGATCTACGCGGTCTCGCTGAGCTTCATGTTCGGGGCCTCGGCCCTGCTGCACCGCGTGGACTGGTCACCGAGGACCGAGAACTGGATGCAGAGCCTGGACAAGACCGGTATCTACCTGGCCATAGCCGGCCCGTTGACCGTGGTCCTCTGGGTGGGGGTGGAGATATCGCACCGCGCCGCCTTCATCGCCCTGGTGTGGCTCCTGACCGGTGTCCTCATCGCGATTCTGTGGTCTCCTCTCTCGCCGCCCAGGGGGACGACCACCGCCACCTTCGTCGGCCTGGGCGGCCTGGGGATCCTGGCCCTGCCCGCCATGTGGTCCCAGATCGGCACTCCCTTCGTGATCCTGGTCCTGGGCGGCGGGGCGCTCTACACCGCCGGAGCCATCCTGCTGGGACTGCGACGTCCCGATCCGTGGCCCGAGGTCTTCGGCTACCACGAGTTCTGGCACGTGCTCACCCTGGTGGCCGCCTCCATGCACTTCGTGGCCCTCACCGCCTGGGTTCTCTGAGGCCCCAGACCCTGGCGGCCGCCGCCATGTGCCACGCGACCTTCACCGCCCGTACCGGCCGAACCACTCGGTGGTGGTGAGGAGTGCGACGAGTTCCTCCATCACATCCTCCCACCGGGCCACGATTCCGACATCGCAGCTCTCGAAGATCGGGGCCAGGGGATCGGGGTTCACCGCCAGGACGACCCGGGCGCCTCTGACCCCGCTCAGGTGGGTTTCCCGACCCGAGACCCCCACCGCCAGGTAGAGGTCGGGGGAGACGGAATGGGCGGTGATCCCGATCTGACGCGACCGCGGCAGCCATCCGGCGTCGGTGACCTTCCGGGTGGCACCGAGGGCGGCTCCGAGGCGCGAGGCCCAACCCTCGAATCGGGGCAGCGACGAGGCCGGGACCCCCTGGCCCACACCGAGGATCACCCGCGATGAGAACAGGTCCGAGTTGTCGTCGACCCTGACCCGCCTCACGACCCTGACCCGACCTCGGACCCCGCGCTCGGGCAGATGGGTGGTTGCCGCCACCGTCCCGGCCCGATTCGTCCCATCGACCGGCTCCCGGGGGACCAGGGCGCCCCTCCGCACCGTCGCCAGGGCCGTCGGCGACGTGTAGCCGATTCGCGCCAGCATGCCTCCACCGAAGGCGGGCTTCAGGGCCACGAACCCCGAGGCACCGGGATCGGGACGGCGTGGATCCGGGTTCCCGCCGGCAGAACCGGGTACTCGCTCCGGGCCCGTCGGTTCGATCCCGATGACATCGCCGGTCAGCCCGGCATCGAGGGACACGGCCAACCGCGAGGCCACCTCACGACCCCAGGGCGTCGACGGGGCGATGACGATCGAGGGTCGGAACTCGATGAGCTCCGACTCGATGTCCGAATGGAACTCCTCGGGGGTGGTCCCGCTCGACACCATCAGACGGCAGGAGGGGACCGCAGCCCTCGATTCGGCCTCATCGCCGGTGACGACTACGACCTCCGCTCCCGATTCCGATGCCAGTGTCCTCGCCGCGTCGACGATCTCCCTGGTCATCTGCGGTCGTCCCGCCTCGGCCAGGACCACCATCGGGCGAACCTCGCCGGACGACTTGGCGGAACGGGCCATCACCGGGGCGGGCAGAGCCCGGTCGCCATCGGACGGTTCTACCTCAGCGAGGAGCTCAACAGTGTGGGTCACTGCCGAGCCGATGACGTTCGGATCCGCCGAGCGGAGGATCAGGGGCGAGCGCTTCGATCGGGTGGATTCGACTCCCAGCACAACGGTCCGGCCCGCCGCCTGGCCCCAGGGGCCCGGGCCCAGGTCGGTGGTTCTGAGCACCGTGATGTCCAGATCATCGGCCGCCGGCCAGGATCGCGGATCCTTGTGCTTGCAGGGGTCGCAGGACCGTTCGGCCATGGAGATCACGACGGGTAGGGGTGCCTCGACCTCGAGCAGGAGATCATCGTGTTCCAGATCGGCCCGCAGCACCTCCCCGGACAGCGACCAGCGCCTGACCCCGGTGAGGACCGGCAGACCGAGGATGGCGGCGGTCTGAACCGGAACCTGTCCGGTGTCGGCGTCGACGGAGTTCATGCCCGTGACCACGATCTCGAAACCACCCTGGTGCCGGAGGGCGGCCACGAGGGCCTTGGCCGTGGCCAGGGTGTCGCTCCCGGCGAATCCGGGGTCGTTGAGGTGAACACCTCGATCCACACCGCACACAGCGGCCTCGCGGAGCACGTCCACGGCTGAGTCCGGCCCCATCGTGAAGGACGTCACCGTCCCCCCGACGGCCCGGGCCAGCTCCACGGCGGTGGTCACCGCCCGGCGGCAGTAGTCGTTCATCTGAAGCCCACCGGTCCGCACCAGGCGTCCGTCGGAACCCAGAACCATCGAATCCAGGACGGGAACCTGCTTGATCAGAACCGCCACCCTGGGAGCGGACGATTCCTCGCTCACCCCAGGGCTTCCACACCACTCTCGGCACACAGGACGTCCTCGGCCGCCGTGCCGCCGCTCACGCCGATGGCGCCCACGACCGTCCCGTTCCACACGATCGGGACCCCGCCACCCAGCAGGCTTATACGACCTCGACCGGCCAGCCCGGCCACCAGATCGGGCCGTGTGGACACCCCGTCCCACACGGCCTGGGTCGGGGACCCGAGGCTCACCGCCGTCCAGGCCTTGTCGACGGCGAGATCCATCGACAGCAGGGGGGCGCCGGCCATGCGATCGAGTGTGACGACCAGACCCCCCGGATCGACCACTGTCGCAACCACCGAGATACCCAGATCGGTGGCCTTGGCCCGGGCCGCCTCGACCGCGACACGGGCATGGTCCAGATCGATGAAGGGGCGTGTGGGTAGATTGTCCATGGCGCCATGGTGGCGCTCTGATGCGACACGGGCAAGGTTCGGGACGGGCCACGGCGCCCGCGGGGAGGACCTGTGCAACTGGACATCGAGTTCCTGCGAGGGCTGTTCCCGGCTCTCGACGGCCCGCCCGGTAGTGACTGGGGATTCTTCGACAACGCCGGCGGTACCCACATGGCCCGCCCGGTGCTCCGGCGGATCACCCACTACCTGTCGTCCCACCGGGTACAGCCCTACGGACCGAATCTCCTCGCCGGACCGGCCGGTCTGGAGATGGACCGGGGACGTGAGACCCTGGCCGGGCTACTCGGCGTGGACAGCTCGGCGGTGACGATCGGGCCGTCCACCACCCAGAATCTCAACACCCTGGCCCACGCGATGAGCTCCGTCGTGGGCCCCGGCGACGAGATCATCGTCTCCCGGCAGGACCACGAAGCCAACATCGGATGCTGGGAGAGGCTGTGCCGGAGCCGGGGTGCGACCCTCCGCTTCTGGGAGGTCGAGTCCGAGAGCGGAGAGCTCGAGGCCGGGGGCCTCGATGATCTGCTGAACTCCCGCACCCGGCTGGTCGCGGTCACCCACAGCTCGAACATCGTGGGTACGGTGCACGACCTCGGCCCGATCGCCGATGCGGCCCACGCGGTCGGAGCCCTGCTGGTGGCCGACGGGGTGTCCTACGCCCCACACCGCTGGCCGGAGATCTCCCCTACGGGAGCCGATGTCTACTGTTTCAGTCTCTACAAGACGTTCGGTCCCCATCTGGGAGCCATGGTCGTGGCCGAGTCGGTGCTGGACCGCATTGCCCCCCAGAGCCATTACTTCAACGCCCGGAGGTCGTGGTCGCGCCTCGACGCGTCGGGACCGGATCACTGCGCCATCGCCTCCCTGGCCGGTCTGGCCGACTTCTTCGACGCCGTCTTCGATCACCATTTCCCGACCGAGGCCGCGGCGGGCACAACACCGGACGGTCGGGCCGCTGCGGTGGGCCGGATGCTCCACGCCCACGAGACGGCGGTGGCCACGCCCCTGCTCGACTTCCTCGCCGGAAGAGCCGGAAACGGGCTGCGGCTGATCGGGCGCCACACCATGGCCGAGCGGGAGGCCAACTTCTCCTTCGCGGTGGCGGGCCGTTCGTCGGCCTCGCTGGTGGAGGAGCTGGCGCGCCGAGGCGTCGCCACCAAGCACGGACACTTCTACGCCCGCCGCCTACTCGAGGCGATCGGGGTGGGAGATGTCGACGACGGAGTGGTCAGGCTGAGCCTGGCGGCCTACAACACCCACCGCGAGGTCGGACATCTCATCGACGCCCTCGACGAGATCCTGGACTGAACCGCGCGGAGGCCCGGGGGAACAGAGCCTGGGATCGGAGGGTTCAACCCGGTATGGAGATGGGGACCGACGGCCTTGGCGGTGTGAGGGTCGCGGGCGGGGACGCCCCCCGGATCGACCCCTCCGATGAGGGTCGGTGGCGGGCCCTGATTCTGCTCGGGGTGGCCATGGTGCTGTCGATGGCAACGTGGTTCTCCGCCGCGGCCGTGCTGCCGCAGCTGCGTGACAACTGGAACCTGTCGCGGGTGGCCGGCAGCTGGCTCACGATCATGGTTCAGATCGGATTCGTGGTCGGGGCCGTGGGGTCGGCCTATCTCGGTCTGGCCGACCGGCTCTCCGAACGCCGGCTCATGCTCCTCGGGGCGATCGGCGCGGCCCTGGCGAATGCCGGCCTGGCCGTGAGCGGAGGCCTGGTCGCCGCCCTGCCGTTCCGGTTCCTCGTGGGAGTCTCCCTGGCCGGTGTATATCCCCCCTCCCTGAAGGCCATGTCCACGTGGTTCCGCCGTGACCGCGGTACGGCCCTGGGGGTCATGGTCGGGGCCCTGACCCTGGGCTCGGCTCTCCCTCATCTGGTCAACGGATTCGGGGGGCTCGACTGGAAGCTGGTGGTCTACGCAACGTCGCTGTTGACCCTCGCCGGTGGCCTGCTGGCGGAGTTCCTCGTCGAGGACGGACCCTACCGATTTCCCACCGCCCGCTTCGACTGGCGAGACGCGCGACGGGCACTGGCGGCCCGCGGGGTGAGGCTCTCCACCCTGGGATATGTGGGCCACATGTGGGAGCTGTACGCCATGTGGGCCTGGTTCGGGGCCTTCTTCGCCGACGTCCTGGCCCGTGACGGTGGTGAGGTCTCCACCGTGGCCGTCGGGTTGGCGACCTTCTCCGTCATCGGGGCTGGAGCCCTGGGCTCCTGGGCCGGTGGGGCCATATCCGACCGGCACGGGCGGGCCGAGGCGGCCGGCCTCTCGATGGTGTTCTCCGGTGCGGTGGCCGCCGTGATCGGCTTCCTGGCCCCGGCGGGCCCCTGGGTGATCCTGGCCCTGGGACTCGTCTGGGGGTTCTGGGTGGTGGCCGATTCCGCCCAGTTCTCGACGGTCGTCACCGAGCAGGCCGATCAGCGGTTCGTCGGTTCGGTCCTGACGGCTCAGTTGGCCGCCGGTTTCATTCTCTCGATCTTCACCATCTTCCTGGTGCCGGTGGTCAGGGACTCCCTGGGCTGGGGTTGGGCCTTCCTGATGCTGGCACCGGGCCCGGCGCTGGGGATGTGGGCCATGAACTCCCTGCGCAACCAACCTCGACCGGCGGCGGCCAACGCCCGCCCCTGAGTCCTGGCGCGGGTTCCTCGACAGCCCGGGGTACCGACCGCTGCCGGTGCCTTGCGGCGGCCACCCGGTCATTCGCCGGGCGGCCGCGGGCCGACCGCGCTCACCCCGGCTCGACCACGACGATCCCGGGGAAGGCCGCCACGGCGGAGAACCAGAGCTGATTGCGCGAGGGCACCTGGTTCAGTTCGGATCCCCGGTTCGGACCGGACACGGCATGGCCGGACAGATCCCACCTGCTTCCCCTGTCATCCACGAGGCGGCCCGCCTCCCATCTCAGACCGGAGCCGGGGTCCCCGCTCGAGGGTGGTTCCAGCACCACGGAGTCGGGGCCGTCGACGACCACCAGGGCCTCGGTGTCCTCCGCCTCCGGCGGCAGGGCCACGACCGCCCTCACTCCGGTGTCCACGGGGACGGCCCACGTGCCCCCGGCCGTGGCCACCACGACGACGGGAGCACCGGAGGGCAGGCGACCGTCGGTCAGGAACTCCGGGGCGACCGGAAACGGGGTGCGACCGGCGTCCACGGCCTCCGGGTACCCGGCGAAGGGGTCCCGGCCGTAGTCCACGCGGTAGCCGGTGTCGAAGGAGAGCACCCGGGAGTCGGGATGCTCGGCCCGCCAGCGCCCCCAGGTGGTGGTGCTCGAGGCCAGTACCTCCAGCTCCACCCCGGTGAGAGCTCCGACCACCGCCCTTCCCCTCACCTGCCACCAGTAGGAGAGAGTCTGGCGGTCGAACATCACGAGGTCGTTCTGGTAGAGAGCACTGGTGTTGCCGAAGTTCAGGACCTCGGGTCCGGCTCCCAGGTCGACCGTGCGTGAGTAGACGGCCCCGCTCCGGCAGAGCGGACAGAACGTCACCACGACCGGCTCACCCGCCAGTTCGGTCTCCACGATCTCGTGGAAGTTCAGGATGCGGTGGGGGTGGGCCCAGGCGCTACCGTCGGCGGCCACGTACCCGAGTACCAGGTCGTCGTCGGCGAGCAGGCCCGTCGACTGCTCGGCGGTCACGTAGCCCGGGTCGACCAGGGGGACTATGGCGTCCCTCAGTTCCTCCACCCTGCGGTCATCGGCCTCGGCGAGAGTGAGCTCTCCGGCTCCGAACGTGTCGAACACGATGTCGTCGAGGGGAACCTCGCTTCGGCCCAGATCGGTACCGGCCACCACCGGACCGGTGTCGGGACCCAGGAGAGCCAGCGA
>DRKF01000563.1 GCA_011051915.1 Acidimicrobiales bacterium
CTGTTGGCCACCACCGTGGTGTCGGCGGAGATGACCGGGCCCAGGGTCGCATCGGGAACCGGGGCCGAACTCCACCGTCTCCTACCCTCGGCCAGGCTCCGGATCTGACCCCCGGCCAGGAGCACGGCGGCTCCCCCGCGGTGGGCCGCGAGTCCCAGAACCGGACCGGCCAGGGAGTACTCCGTGGCCTGCTCCCCGATGACCACCAATCGGGTCCCCGACGAAGCGGCCACCACGCCGTCCCGGACGTCCAGGATGGGCTCGACACCGACCTCGGCCGACCTGTCACCGGCACCCTCGCCCCGGGCCGAGACCGACGATGTGGGACGACTCCACCCCGCCGACAGCATGGCCGCACCCTCGACCACCACCGACTTGGGCTCGTCCCGGGTGCGGACCCGCTCACCGAAGTGGGTCGCGAGGCGGGCCGCGACCATGGGTATCCGGCTGGATCCCCCGACGAGGAACACCGCGGCGAGATCCTCGGGGCGGACCTCGGCGTCCTCGACGGTGTCCAACAGTTCGTCGATGGACCGGTCGACCGGTTCGGAGATCAGGGACTCCAGTTCCTCCCGGGTGACCAGTAGCTCCCGGTCGGCCACCGGCACGTAGATCTGGGTGGAGGGGTAGGTCGACAGTGTCTCCTTGACCTGCCTGGCCTCGGCCAGGAGGTCGAAGGCCGCCCTCATCCACTGGCGTTCGGTACCCGTCAGTATCTTCTGCCAGAGTTCGGGATCCTGGGCGGCGATGAGCCCTCCGAGATGCAGAAACACGAGATGGTCGAAGTGGTCTCCGCCGATGCTCTCGTCGCCACCGGGGGGACCCACCACCTCGAATCCTTCGGGGGTGCGCTGCATGACCACCGTGTCGAAGGTTCCCCCTCCCAGGTCGTACACCGCGATCTTCTGGCCCTCGGCCAGCTCACCCCGGGCGTAGTGGTAGGCGGCCGCCACCGGTTCGGGGATCAGGGTCGGTTCGGGTAGACCGGCCGCCGACGCCGCCTCCTGCAGTACCGCCTGACGGGTCTCCTCCCAGCGCACGGGATGGGTGAGCACCAGACCGGAGGGATCGGCCCCGTCGTGGCGCCGCCGGCCCTCGGCCGCCACCGCCGACATCAGGGTGGCGAAGGCGTCGGTGGTACTCACCGAGTGTTCCCCCAGCACCATCGGTACCGGTGAACCCACGTTGCGTTTGGGGGCTCTCTCGGCCCGATCGGGTCGGGCCGAGGCAATGGCGGCGGCGGCCTGTCCCACCACCAGGTTCCCTTCCTCGGTGACAGCCACCGTCGACGGCATCCACCTGTTGCCCTCGATCTCCAGTGGGGTCACCCTGCCCCCCGACCACAGGGCCCCGGCGGTTCGGGAGGTGCCGACGTCGATGGCGAGGGTCCAGCCACCGCTCCCGGTCGCGGTCATCGCCTCGCCCTCCCCCGGGCCTGTGCTCGCATTCCCAACATGCCACAGCAACCTACCGCCGTCGGCCGCACCGCGACGCCATCACGATCCCTCCGGCGCCCCCGAGAACGTCCTCGCAGGGCCATCGGGTCCCGACTTGGGTCACAATGGAGGGGTGACCGACAACACGGCGACGCCGACCTCCGTTGTCACCCCCGACGAGGCGGGGGAGGAACTGTGCTGTCCGCCTCTGCTGCGGGCGCCTCTCGACGCCGATCAGGCGGCTGAGCTGTCCGGGGTGCTCAAGGCTCTGGCCGATCCGGTGAGACTGCGACTCGTCTCGATCATCGCCGCCTCCGTCGACGGGGAGGCCTGTGCCTGCGACCTGCCCGAGCAACTGGACCGCAGTCAACCCACCGTGAGCCATCACCTCACCCAGCTCACCCGGGCCGGAATCATCGAGAGGGAACAGAGGGGCAAGTGGGCCTGGTTCCGTATCCGTCCCGAGCGGCTGGAGGCCCTGCGTCAGGCTCTCGGGGCCTGAGGGCCCCGGGCCGGACGCACTCCACCGCCGGCCCGGTATCGTCGGCCCGATGCCAGCCGCCGCCGATCCGCCCACCGGCGTACTACTCCTCCAGATCGGTACCCCCGAGTCGCCTTCGGTGGGCGACGTCCGCCGCTACCTGCGGGAGTTCCTGTCCGACCCCGAGGTCCTCGACATGGCCGCTCCGGCCCGCTGGCTGCTGCTGAACACGGTGATCCTGCCCTTCCGTCCCCGCCGGACCGCTCGGGCCTACCGGGCCATCTGGACCGAGGAGGGATCGCCGCTGACCCTGGCCACCCGGGCCCTGGTCGCCGGGCTGCAGACCGAGCTGGGCGACGGTTTCGTGGTCCGATCCGCCAACAGCACCGGCCACCCCTCGATCCCCTCCACGGTGGGTGAGCTGGTCGAGGCGGGAGCCCGGTCCCTGGTGGTCATGCCCCTGTTCCCCCAGTTCTCGCGGGCGACCTCGGGGGGTCTGACGGACCGGGCCCGCAAGGAGGCCGGCAGCCGGAACGGGGATGTGCGGATCAACGTGGTTTCCGACTTCCCCGACCACCCCGGGTTCATCGGCGCGGTCACCGACGTCGCCCGGCCGTTGCTCGACCGGTTCGAACCCGACCATGTGCTCTTCAGCTATCACGGACTCCCCACCAGGCAGATCCGGGCCGCCGACCCCTCCGGTTCGTGGTGCCTCACCAGCTCCGGTTGCTGCGACTCGCTCGGTGATCACAACCGCCACTGCTACCGGGCCCAGTGTTTCGCCACCACCCGGGCCCTGGTCGGGAGTCTGGGTCTGGCCGAGGGGGGCTGGTCGGTGGCGTTCCAGTCGCGGATGCGCAGCCAGAGGTGGATCGGTCCCTTCACCGAGGACATCCTGGCCGAGCTGAGGGCGTCGGGACACCGACGGCTGGCCGTGTTCACACCCTCCTTCGTGGCCGACTGCCTCGAGACCCTCGAGGAGATCGGGATCCGGGCCCGGGAACGCTGGTTGGAGCTCGGTGGTGACGACTTCCTGCTCATCCCCTCGGTCAACGCCCACCCGATCTGGGTCCGGGGAGCCGCCGAGCTGATCAGGGAGGCGGCCACCGAGGGTGTCTCGGGATAACACAGTGGGTACGGTGCACCCATGGTCGAGATAACCGCCGAACCACCGGGCCAGGACACGGGCCGGAACCAACGACCCCCACGGGCACACCCATGGTCGAGATAACCGCCGAACTACCGGGCCAGGACACGGGCCGGAACCGACGACCCCCACGGGCACACCCATGGTCGAGGTAACCGCCGAACTACTGGCCCGCTACGACCGGCCGGTGCCCCGCTACACGTCGTACCCGACGGCGGTGGAGTTCACCGAGGCGTTCGGCCCCTCCGACCATGAGGCCCGTCTGAGGGGAGCCGCCGACCGACCCGACGATCCCCTGTCGCTCTACCTCCACCTGCCCTTCTGCGAGGCCCGCTGCTCGTTCTGTGCCTGCCATGTGGTCATCACCCAGAAGACGGAGGTGGCCGACGCCTACCTGCAGAGGGTCCTGGTCGAGGCCGACCGGGTGGCGGCGAAGCTGGGCGATCGCAGGAAGCTGGCCCAGTACCACTGGGGCGGCGGCACTCCCACCCACCACACACCCGAGGTGATGGCCGATCTCCACTCCCGGCTGATGGAGCACTTCGAGATCCAGCCCGGCGCCGATGTCGCGATCGAGGTCGATCCGCGGGTCACCACCTTCGAGCATCTGGCGATGCTGGACGAGCTGGGGTTCAACCGCCTGTCCCTCGGCGTGCAGGACCTCGATCCCCGGGTGCAGGACCTCATCGGGCGCAACCAGACCCGGGAGGAGACCGAGGCCCTGCACCGCGAGGCCCGCCGCCTCGGATTCGAATCCATCAACTTCGACCTGATCTACGGGCTGCCCGGCCAGAGCGAGGCCACCATGGCCGCCACCCTCGATGCCGTGGTCGAGATGAGGCCCGACCGTCTGGCCGTGTACTCCTTCGCCCTGGTGCCGTGGATGCGTCCCCACCAGAAGCGCATGGACGAGGCCGGTCTGCCCTCCACCGAGGAGAAGTTCGCCCTCCTGGCCCAGGTGATCGGCACCCTCACCGATGCCGGCTACGTGCAGATCGGCATGGATCACTTCGCCCTGCCCACCGATTCGCTGGCCCGGGCCGCGATCGACCGGACCCTCACCCGCAACTTCATGGGCTACACGACCATCAGGGGTACCGATGTGGTGGCCCTGGGCAGTTCGGGTATCTCCGACGTCGACGGTGCCTACGCCCAGAACCACCGTCGCCTGGCCTCCTACTACGAGATGGTCGACTCGGGTGACCTCCCCGTCGAGAGGGGCTACCGACTGAACCGCGACGACCGCATCCGCCGCTACGTGATCACCGAGCTGATGTGCAACAACACGGTGAACCTCGACGACGTGAGCCGCCGGTTCGACATCGACGCCTCCGGGTACTTCGCCTCCGAGCTGGCCACCCTGACGGGGCCCGAGGGCCTCGTGAGCGAGGGTATGGTCACAGTGGACGATCACGACATCACCGCCACCGAACTGGGTGGAATGTTCGTACGCCGGGTGGCCACGGTCTTCGACACCCACCGTGATCAGGGACC
>DRKF01000564.1 GCA_011051915.1 Acidimicrobiales bacterium
ACGCTCATCCGCGGCCCGGGCCACGAACGCCTGAACCTCGGCCCGGACGACCGCCTCGATCAGATGCCGCAGTGACGTGGGGCCCGCCGACAACGCCACCGCCAGAGGATGCTCAGGCGCCCCGGCCCGTCTACGCCCCGCCACCACCGCCTCGACCTGCAACGTCGTCACCTGTGACACCACCCGTTCCGAATCGGCCACCTGCCGATTCCCTTGAATGGTACAAGCCACCGGCTACCCGACCCGAGCCGCATCGAAGCTGACTGCCGCGCCCGCCTGACCGCCAGCATCTCAGCGGGTTCGACGGCCGCCGGCTCGACTCGGCGGGAAACGGTGACTGGGCGGCGGAGATCATCTGCCCCGGGCCTCTGTCACCCAATCGGATTGCCGGGGATTCCGGTTCGCATGGGCCTACCGACAGGGCGTCACCCGACCGGTCAGGCGTGGCGTGGTGTCGGGATCCGCAGGGTAGCCAGGCGTCGTCATACTGGCTGAGCTTCACGTATGACAATGCTCAGCTTCCGGGTCGACGACAAGGACGCCGAAGAAGTGCGGAAATGGTCCGAAGCACTGGGCATCGACCGCTCGGAACTGCTACGCGAAGCACTCCGCCGACACCTGGACAGACAGGCGACGGAGGGCGACAGTGAACGTAGGCCGCGTCGCCACTCGACGAGGGCGAGCGGTCCCTGAGCCAGGTCGCAGACTGGGGTCCGGCCGAGGGCTGGTCGGACTGGGTGGTCGATGCGCCGCGGTGAGATCTGGTTCGCGGCCACGCCCGGCGGGGACCGACCGGTACTGGTCCTGACCCGAGATCCCGTCGCCGACCGAATCGGATCGGTCGTGGTGGCCGCCCTCACACGGTCACGACGCGGGCGCGTATCCGAACTCGCGCTGACAACAGCCGACGGAGTCCCCACCGACAGCGTGGTCAACTTCGACAACATCCACACGATTCCTCGGAGCACCTTCCGTCGGAAGGTGACGACCCTCTCGCCGGGCCGTATGGCCGATGTCTGCCGGAGACTCCAAGCCGCCACGGGCTGCTGAGTCCACCGGGCGACGATGTGACCACCATGTCTGCCGCACAGTTCCGCTCGATTCGGAGCTAGAACCCGCGGATGCGGACGATGGCGCTGGCCCGGTCGCTGACGTCGAGGACACGGTAGATGGTCTCGAGGTGCTTTCGTAGGGTCCCCTCGGCTACACCGAGGCGACGGGCGATTGCCGCGTTTGTTCCTCCCCGGCACAGTTCGAGGGCGACCTCGGCCTGACGTCGGGTCAACCCGACGTCGGCGAGCCGACGGGCGGCCTGATCCACGCGGGAGTGTATGAACACACTGTGAGGTCCGTTGGGACCGGGGACGTGCCAGGCAGCCACGCCGTCGGCCTCATCGGAGATGCGCCGCGGCCGTGACAGGACCGCTGGTTCAGCGGGGTCATAGGACGCGACACCGGCCACGAACGATTCCCGAACCTCGCCCGGCAAAGGATCCCCACAGCGAAAGCTGATACCGGTCACGGCCTCGAGGGTCTCACTGTTGTCGGTTGCCGCCTCCACGATCCCGTCGCCGCCCGCGAGCACCCCCACCCAACCCGGATCACCAGCAGCACTGTCCGCCGATGACAGACCCTCTCGCAGGAAGGCGGCCTGGTAGGCGTGGGCCAGATGGGGTCGCAACCGGTTGAGTACCGCCCGGTCCCGCTCATTGAACCCTCTCGCGTCGCCGTTGACGGCGAAGCCCACGACGACACCCGGCGGCGTCGGAAGTGTGACCGCCATCTGGCTCTCGACACCGAGAGGCCTGAACATCTCCTGATACAGGGCGGTCCTGGCCAGTTCCTCCGGGGACGCCAGGTCGGACCACATCATGACCCGGGTGTCGCCGGTTTCCTCGAAGTACCGCACCAACGGGTTCTGACGCATGAGCCGGCTGAACACCGGTGCGAACTCGTGACGTCGTCCTCCCGGGTCTGGCGACACCTCCCACCGGACCCGGCCTTCGGACGGCACCATCTCGTTGTAGGACACGTCGATGCAGGAGATGAGCTCGGCGATTCCGGTGAGCGCGCTCGTGACGTACTCGTGCACGCCCGACGCCCCCGAGATCGATTCGATCACATCGAGGACTGCGACGGCGTCGTGGCCGTCGATCTCGAAACCGTCCACCGAGCCAAACTACCCTAAATGACCGGGGTACGCGGATCTGCGTATGGATCGGCCAGCCGTAGTTGTCAACAATCGGCGGATGCTGCGACGGGACTCTGAGCGCACCGGGCGCCGCACCCGATTGCGCTCGCGGCTCGCCTCTACGGTCGCGGTGGTCATGATGGCCACGACAGTCGCCGCAGGGGCGCAGACGAACGAACTCCGGGCCGCAGAGGGTGATTGGTCCGGCTTCGTCGCCTTCCGGGGCACCACGCCTCGGGGGGTGACTCAGTCCGCTCGGGGCAGCTTCGAGTTCACCTCGGTTGCCGGGGAGGTTGACGGAACATTTCAATGGTCGTCGGGCGAAGTCACCATCGGAGGTGTGGTCGGTGGCTCCGATGCCGCACCCCGGTTCGATCTGACGAGCGTTGTGTTCCAGGGGACCTCCATTCCCGATGTGTCGGGGGGCGGAGAGATCCGATTCACCGCTGCGACCTGTGAACGACTCGAGGGTGAGGCAGTGAACATCGATGTCGAGCGGATGGGGGTCCAGATCGACGAAGTCGTCTGGTGGGCGATCAGACGCGGAGCTTCCGGCGATGCCGGTGCGTTCTTCGAATCTCTGCAGGCCCTCCGTGAGGAAGTGAGCGATCTGCTCGAGAGTCTCAGGGCCGGGCGCATCGACGTGGGAGGCGTGTTCGGCCGTGTCGAACCGGCGCTCGTCGGGGCCGAGCGCCTCGCCGCCCAGCTCGACCGTACCGAGGGTTGTGGATCCGGGTTCTACCGCTCGGTGATCGCCTCGGAGATCGAGCTTCTGGCGCTGTACGTGCTGGAGAATCCCGACCTGGACGCATTCCAGATCGGCCAACTACTGATCACCGCGGCGAGGGCTGGCGTGATCGGCTCTGGGACGGAATCCGAGCCCGGTGTCCTGGAGGTCGAACTCAAGGGACTCCTGGCGGATCGGGTAGCGGCCGCCATCGCGGCTGAGGACACGACTGAGCTGGTCCTGCTGGGAGCCCTTGCTGAGGAGCTGGGATGGGACGACATCGCCGAACAGGCCGCGCTGGCGATGCAGAGGCTGGGAGAATGACCCGGCGCGGACGACCGTGCCCGGCTCTTCTGGTTGCCACGGTTCTCATGGTGGCGGCCTGCACCGGAGGTGGTCGCTCCGCTGAACCCCCGACGGGTCCCTCGAGTGAGGACACCAACACGCCGGCCGACACAGCGCAGCTGGCTACGGGCGAAACACCCGCCGACTCCTCGCCCCCGCTGATGTCCCTCAGAGATCTCGCCTCGGAAAGGGGGATCGGAAAGGTCATCCTGCAGCCGACGGACGAACCAAGCAGCCACCCGACCCTGGTCTGGTCCCCGCTGGCTGGAGCGTCCACCTACTGGTTGGTGCTGCACGACAGCACCGGCCGCGTGGCGTGGGCCTGGAGCGGAACCACCACGAGCGTCCGAGTGGGCGGCGGAGACGTGGCGGATCTCAACCAGACGGCAACTGTCAATGGGGAGATGACATGGAGCGTGCTCGCACTCGACGACTCCGGTCGGCTGGTGGGCCTCAGCGAGCGCCGACCACTGACACCCGCGGCACCAAAGACTTGATGGACGATGGCCGAGGAGATCTCATGAAACGAAACCTCTCCAGGGTGTTGGCACTCGCACTGGGCGGCATCCTCCTACTGGCGGCATGTAGCGGTGACAGCTCCTCCGATACGCGAGGCACGAACCCGAGCTCAGCAAGCTCCTCGGACGCGGGAGCCATTGGCGGAGGAGCCGACACCGTCGAGGGCGCCGGACCGACTGCCGGGGGGTCGACCTCTTCGGTCGAGGGGATTCCGGTGCCGCTCGCTCCCGGTGCCGACGGGGTGTCGACGAGCCCGAACGGGCCTTTCACGGTCGTGCTCTACGTGGTTCCACTCCATCAGCAGGCGGCCACCATCGCCTTCTACGACGAGTGGACCGCTGGTCAGCCGGACGACTACGTACGCACCGAAGCCGAACGCGGCGGAGTCATCTGGCAGAACGATCCTGATGCCGGCGAGGACAAGTTGGTCATCCAGGTGCTGGCTCCGCTCCCAGGCGACGAGATCGTCAGTGTCTCGATCGTCGTCGGCCCGGCTGAGTGACGGGCGTGACGTCGCCGTGCCTCCGAGCCGGATCCGGTCGCCCGACCAACCAGGCCGAAGGCCGATAGCTCCCGACCGCCTCATAGCAGCCGCTGGGCCAACTCCTCGCTTCGCTTACCGGTCCCCACCCCATCGGACTCGGTAAACACGACGCCGAGCAATGCTGCGATGTCTTCGTCGAACGCTCGCCACGACGCGATCGATCGGTTTGTTGCGCACGCCGCCGAGCCCGAACCCGGGTGAGCCGATAGCGCCCCGCCCTCTTCTGCACATTCCAGCCAGCCGGATTGTATGGTCCCTGAGATGGAGGCAACAGCGGTGAGCGTCTCAGCCGTGGCCCGCCGAACCCAGCGACAGCGAAGCGACGCGACGATGTCCAGAGTCCTCGACAGCGCTGCGGTGCTTTTCGCCGAACGAGGGCTCAGCGCCGGGCTGAGTGACATCGCCACCCACGCAGGAGTGTCGAAGGGGGCGCTCCAGTACCACTTCCCGAGCAAGTCCGATCTGCTCATCGAGGTCGTCACCACCGGGTGGAACGACTTGCTGCGACGCCTCGGCTCTGCCTCTCCGATCAGCGGTTCCACCGTTCGAGTGCGCGTCGATTCCCTCATCGACACGACCTGGGAGTCCTACCGGAGCACGAGTTTCCAGGCCGCGTACGTGATTACCGCCGATCCGGGACTCGACCAGCTCACCACCGAGCGACTGCGATCCTTCTTCGAAACGACCCGGACCGAGCTCGATACCCGATGGATCGACGCACTCGCCGAATTCGGGGCGTCCGACACCCAGATCCGCCGGGCGCGTCGGTTCGCCCGTTCACATCTGCTCGGGATGATCATCCAACGCCAGCTTCCCTTCGACGAGCCCGCTGTGGACGACGAACTCACCTATCTGAAGGACGTCGTCGCCCGGCTGGCCGCTCCAGATGCGCCACGACGACCGGCAGAACAATCCGTCAACTCACACGCACACCCTGTGAACGCCCGCCTGCTTCGCCGCTTGCGAGCGGGCGAGGACGGCTCCGTCACGCCAGAGATCGGTAACGCACCAGCAGCCCAGAGAGAGAGGGACAGATGACAGAACACACGAGCCCGTCCACCGAGCGCGGGCCCAGAACGGTCATTCGCCATGCCACTGTTCTCGACACCCTCTCAATGACCTACAACGAATGCGGCTCCGTCGTCATCGAGGACGGCATCATCGTCGCCGTCGACGAATCCGAGGATGTCTCAGGCGACATCGAGATCGATGCGGCGGGGAGGTATCTCCTGCCCGGCCTGATCGATTGCCACGTTCACTTCCGACTCGCCACATTCGATTTCGCCTCGATGCTCCACTGGAGTGAGGTCCAGTACGGCATAGCCATGGCCAACCTCGCCCGAGCCACACTGGCGCGCGGATTCACCACGGTTCGAGACCTCGGCGGCGACGTGAACGGCCTGATCCGAGCCATCGAGGCCGGATCCACCCCGGGTCCCCGGATTGTTCGGGCCGGCTTGATGCTCACCCAGACCGGCGGTCACGGCGACGCCAGACCCCGCCAGATCGAGGTCGCTTCGTGCGGGTGTTCCCTGGAGTCCGACGCCCTGTCGGTGGTCGCCGACGGCCCTGACGCGGTCCGCAAGGCAGCCCGCCACCTGCTCCGAGATGGCAGCGATTTCATCAAGATCCACGTCTCGGGAGGAGTGGCTTCACCATCGGATCCCCTCGAGTGCACCCAGTACACACCGGAGGAGATCCGGACCGTGGTGACCGAGACGGACCACCGCGGCACATACGTCGCCGCCCACGCCTACACCCCCGAGTCCATAGCCATGGCCGTGAACGCGGGAGTGCGCACGATCGAGCACGGCAACCTGCTCGATGACGCGACCGCTGACCTGTTGACCGACTCCCAGGCGGTGCTGGTCCCGACACTGGTGACCTACAAGGGCATGAACGACCTCGGTGAGCGACTCGGCTTCCCCAGGGCGAATCTCGACAAGAACCGCGTGATCTACGAGTCAGGACTGACGTCGCTCGAACGAGCGCACACGGCCGGTGTACGGATGGGGTTGGGAACCGACCTCATCGGCGAGTCCCAACCGATGCAGAACCAGGAACTGGCGATTCGCGCCGAGGTTCAGCCCGCCATCGACGTGCTCCGCTCCATGTGGACGGTCAACGCCGAACTGTGCCACCTCCAGGGACGCATCGGCGTCGTCGCGCCCGGTGCCTACGGCGACCTCGTCATGTCCAGGATCGATCCCCTGGAAGACCTCTCCGCGTTCGCCGAGCCCGGCACCGCGCTCACCCACGTGATCCAGAATGGCCAGGTCGTCGTCGACCGCTCCGAGGACTGACCAGCCACGTCCGACCTCCCTCCCGGCGCCGCGGAGCCACCCTGCGAGCAGGGACGTCGGAACCGGAAACCACTCCACCACCCCGGGAGCGGGGCCGGAAGCCCCAGGGGGCGGTCGGCCCGGCCGTTGGGGTCATCGGGCGGGGATAGCATCCCGCACCGAGAACAACGAGGGACCACAGAATCCAGATGACCGACACCCTTCCCACCCGGGCGGAGCCCGTCACCGAGCCGGGACGCGTCTTCGTCGCCGCGGCCGAGACCGCCGCGGCCCGAATCGCCCCACGAGCGGCCGATGCCGATACCAAGGGCCGGATGAGCGAGGAAAGCTTCGCGGACCTGGCTGACCTGGGTGTCACCTCCGCCTTCGTGCCGGTGGAGCTCGGCGGACTGGGCCTGTCCTCCATCCACGACTGGGCCCTCGGCATCGCCGAGATCGCCAGGGCCGACGCATCGGTGGCCATAGCGGTCAACATGCACCTCGGCGCCACGCGCGGTCTGGTCCAGTCCAGGCAACGAGAGACCGCCGACCCCTCTGTCGAGAACGTGCTCCGTTCGGTGGCTGAGGGCGAAACCCTGATCTGTGCGGCCGCCACCGAACCCGGAACCGACAACCTCCACCCCCTGACCGAGGCCGTGGCCACCGGTGGCGACAGCCATGTCATCAACGGCGCCAAGACCTTCGTCACCATGTCGCCGATCGCCACCCACCTGGCCATGATCATCCGGGTCCGCGACGACGGAGACCAGGCCGCCTCGATTCTGCTCCCCATCGACACCCCTGGTGTCGAGCCCCAGGACGACTGGAACGCACTGGGGATGAGGGCATCGGGCAGCCAGTCGATCCGATTCAACGACGTGGTGGTTCCGAGCAGCGCTATCTCGACGATCGGCCCCTGGGGCAGGTGGAACCCGCAGTGGCTGATGAACCGGGCCCTGGGCAACATCTCGCTCCTCGGCGCCTCACTCGGGATCGCCGAAGCGGCCTTCGAGGCTGCTGTGGCCGCGGCCGCCCGGCACCCCCGCACCGGGGTGCCGCCCCGGGAACGGCCCGGAGTACAGCACCTGGCGGCCGAGCTGGCGATCGGGCTGACCACGATCCGCCTCGTTCTCGCCGGAACCACCCGACAGGTCGACGACTTCATCGCCGCCCAGGAGGGGTCAGTCCCGACTCTCGCCGAGGCCCACGGGATCATGCAGCGTTACCAGATCGCCAAGTCCGTGGTGAACGCCACCGCCATTGACGTCGTGAACCGGGCGATGGACGTCACCGGGGGTTCCTCGTACGCCGATGGCAGCCCTCTGTCCCGCCTCTACCGCGATGTGCGGGCGGCCCCGTTCATGCAGCCGGGTGCCCCGGCCGAGGCGCGCCACTACATCGGCCGGGTCACCCTGGGACTCCTGCCCGAGGACTGAACCGCGAGGGCCGGCCGATCGAGTGGGCCGGTCAGATGGGGAACTCACGCGCCGGCTCGTGCCGCACGGACGGAGCTCTGCACGGTCCCTTCGAACGGGGACCGGCAACACCGATCAGCTCGAACTGCGTTGGACCTCGGCGATCATCGCTTCGACGCCTCGCCGGAGGTCGTCCTTCTGCTCGTCGGTCAGGTCGAACGACGAGAGGCCATGGGGGACGCCTATCGGCAGGACGATCATGTCGGTGTAGTTCTCCAGCTGGATCCGCAACCGGGTGACGGTGAAACGCAGTCCCTGGCCCGACAGCTCGGCCGAGACGTTGCCGCGCATGGTCGCCTGTTCCACAAAGACATCGGTCGCGCCGCTGAGATCGATCGGTGGGTGTCGTTTCCAGTCCTGTGCGACCAGCCTGCCCGCCGGGTCCACCCGGAGGCGGAACCGCTTGGAACGGGCCCACGTTCCGACGTACATCCACAGGAAGACCGAGAACAGCACGGGTAGGAACAGGGTGTTGACCACCTTGATTCCCACCGACCCGTCCTGGGGAATCACCATGATCAGCGAGATGGCCAGGGCGACGGCGATCAGCACGAGGCTCCAGAGCAACCCCTTGTTCCGGGCGGCGACGGCCCGCTCGTCGAGTGGCGGTCGCCACTCCCAACTCTCCCGATCCACCGCAGCACCCCCTCGGACAACGGCTCAGCTCGGTCTTCGGTCCCCTCGGTCCGGAGCTTCGCACACCACGACTGTGGGCCTCAACCGAACCGGGGCGATTCACTCGCCCACCCACGGGGACTGACCCAGGCCGGTGCCATTCTCGTGCCCGCCGGTCATCTCCGGTTGGGCCAATCGATCCTCGGTGGCCGCCAGCCGGCCCAACAACCGCTACGAGCACCAGCACTGTCGTCGGCCAATAGAGCCACGGACCCACCAGCCCCGCGTCGAGAAGAATCTCGCTGCTCTCGATCAGCCGACGCCGAAACCGCTCGTCGTCGTGGAGGCTGCAGTTGGTTGTCGAGACACCGATCTCGACCACACGGACGAGGATCAGACGACGCAGGGGCAGCTACCCGACGACGGTGAGTTCGGCGAACATGCCCTGGGTCATGTGGGGCGGTCCACCCGCCACGTCTGGCGGTCCTCCGTCGGCGGCGGCGGCCGCGGCCATGTACTCGTCGGGGTCGGCCCCGGTGGGGATCACGCAGATCAGCGCGTAGCGGCCGGGTTCGGTGAGCAGACCGGTGCCCTCGACCGCAACACCGTCCTCTCCGGGTGGCGCGACGAGGACCGTCTCCACCAGCGGGAAGAACGCACCGAACTCCTCGGGCGGGAGCAGGACGATCTCGGCAATCGAGCGCTTCTCATCGTCCGGCAGCCGGATGGCGACGACCTCGTGCACTTCGGCCGAGCTGTCGTTGCGCAGCATCAGTTCGGTGCCGGCGGTGATCTCATCGGGGACGCCGTGGAACTCGTAGTCCGACGCGGTGATCTCGAGCACGCCCGGCGGGCCTGACTCGGCGGCGGGTTGATCGGAGGCGGAGTCGTCGGAGCCACACGCCCCGAGGATCAGTAAGGCCAGCACCATCCCCGCCGTGGCGGCAACGGACGGTTTCGCCAGCTTCGGGGAACGAGGAGGCGACGGGGTGAGGCCGCGGGCAACGTCCCGAATCAGCATGGCGGCGGTCCGAGCACGGTGATGCCGTTGGCGCCCAGCACGGTGGCCACCTCGGCCGGGTCGATCTCGGTCGGCTCCGGCAGCTCGGGGGTGTCGGTCGGCTCGCCGAGCTCCACCACCATGCGGTCGAACACCGGTGGCCCCGAGCGCGATGCGTTGATCGTGGTGTAGCGGGCCGTCTCGGAGAGGACCTGGAAGGTGTGGGGCACGCCATGGGGGAGGAAGACGGTCGCTCCGGTGCGGCCGGTGAACTCGTCGTCACCGGAGATGAACGAGATCTCTCCCTCCAGAATGATCATGACCTCGTCCTCGTGATCATGACAGTGCAGCGGCGGACCGAATCCCCGCGGGGCGAGGAATTCGACCACCGACATGGAGCCGTCCTCGCCGGCGCCGATCTTGCGGGTCGCCAGGTGGTTGAGAAAGTGGACGTGATCACCCTCGTCCCGTTCGAGCACGTAGGGCGAGGAGATGTCGGGCAGGGTGGATCCTGTGTGGGTGTGTGCGGTGTTGGTCATGGGGCCATCGTGACGACGACCCTTCAGAAACTCTTCAGACTCCCCGCCGATCAGTCGTGCAGGGGTTCCGCCTCGACACCGATCTCGAGCATCCGGGCGACCCACGCCTCGCGGGCCTGCTCCGCTCCAAGCCTGTCGCCCAGATCGTTCAGCGAGGCAACCAGGTTCCGGCGCGCATCCTCGTCGTAGGGGTCGACGTCCACCAACCTGCGGGCGATCTCGACCGCTTCGATCGACAGTCCGAGATCGCGAACCTGCTCCCACCGTCGGCGGGCCGCCCCGATGAAGCGCGCACGGGCCTCGGTGCGGATTGACTCGGTCCAGTCCTCGTAGCGATCCTCGGGCAGGAACTCCCCGGCGTACGCCGCCACGACGGTGGCGTCGTCGCGAGCAGTGAGCAGGTCGTTGACGTCGATGACGACGTGATCGAGGTC